>JASIEN010000106.1 GCA_030045935.1 Candidatus Sulfotelmatobacter sp. | reverse complement strand
GTACTTGTCGTCGACCACCAGCAGTTTTTCCACGCGGTGCTCGTGCAGAATTTCTTCGGCATCTTCGAGCGTGGTGCCGACGGGAACGGTGATGAGATTTTTCTTGGTCATCACGCGGTCGATGGGGATGTCGAAGCGGGTTTCGAAGCGCAGATCGCGGTTGGTGAGAATACCGACCAGCTTGCCGTCGCGCTCGGTGATGGGCACGCCCGAAATTTTGTATTTGCGCATGACTTCGAGCGCGTCGCTGACCTTGTCAGTGGGATGCATGGTGACCGGGTCAACGATCATGCCGCTTTCCGAGCGCTTGACTTTATCGACTTCATTGGCCTGTTGCTCGATGGTCAGGTTGCGATGGATAATGCCCAGCCCTCCCTGCTGCGCCAGCGCAATGGCCATGTGCGATTCGGTGACGGTGTCCATGGCGGCGCTGACTATAGGAATGTTCAGAGTGATTTCGCGCGTGAGGTGCGTCTGCGTGTTGGCGGTCGTGGGGATTACATCGGAGCGCGCCGGGAGCAGAAGAACGTCGTCGAATGTGAGAGCTTCGGGTACGGGGAAGTGAATCATAAGAATCTCGGGAGTAATGCTTATTGTAGAGGCGGGTGCGGGTTGGGGCAAATGGGCAGCCCTGTTCAGACACCATCGCGACGGGCGTCATCCCTTCGGCAAGCTCAGGGCAGGCTCTGAGCGCAGGCGTTTTTTCAGCCGGAGCGAAGGATCTCCTGCACCCCGGAACCCGGTTGCAACGAGATCCCTCGCCCCGCTGGTGAAAGCGCGGGGCTTCGGGATGACGCCCTATACGTGCACGTCAGCGACGGGCTGGATTCTTCGGACCCCAATTTCGCTCTCACGCTTACGCCGTCTGGCGATGCCGTAACAGGGCCGCGCTCATCGTGTCCTGTGCGCTTGGTAAAGCGCAATCAGAATCGCCAGTCCCACGATCCCGACTGAGGTTGCGACGTAGGCAAGGTAGTCGCGAAACTTGATCCTCCAAGGGAGCTTGCCACCGCCAGCGACATAAAGTAAGGAATAGAACACAACGACCGAGGCGAATACCAGCCCAAAGTGTTTGGGATACCACCACTTGAAGCCGAGGAAGAGTATCGCTAGTCCGGCAAGAGTCAGTCTCCCGCGTGTCTGTCGTGAGAATTGCAAGACGGCAGGATTTTATCGCAGTTTCTAGCACTGTCGTTAGCAGGCTTTAAAATCTCGCCCGGACCTACTCGGTACCCTGTTTGTCTTTTCCCCACGCCCGGCGTATATTAGAAAACTGAGAACTGTTGTGTAACACGGCATTTGGCGAGGCACACCAGTGGGCGCAAGCCCACTTTTTCGTTGCGGAGAAATCTGCCTGACATAGCAGCTGGCAAGTGACTGTTAGCATGGCACTTGAGCTGGATCGCATACGCGAGATCGCGGAGCGGGTGGCGGGCTCCAGTGGCCTCGAAGTGGTCGATGTGGAGTTGCGCGGCAGCGGACCGGCGCGCATGTTGCGCGTGTTTTTGGACAGGCCTGGCGCGGGTGTGCGCGATGCGCTTGGCGGCGTGACGCACGGCGACTGCGCCGACTTCAGCCGCGAGTTTGGCACGATTCTCGACGTTGAGGATGTGGTGCCCGGCGGGTCATACACGCTGGAGGTTTCGTCTCCGGGGCTGGACCGAAAGCTGACGAAGGCGGCGGATTTTGAACGCTTCGTTGGCAGCCGGGTGAAGCTGATGACGCGTGAGCCGGTGAATAGCAACCGGCATTTTGAAGGGCGGCTGGAAAGTTTTCGCGACGGGCGATTGACTTTGGATACGACAGTTGCAAGTAAGAAGTCGCGCAAGAAGATGGGCGCGGCGGCAGCTGGTGAAGGGCAGAAGATCGAGATTGAGTTCGCGAACGTGGAGAAGGCGAATCTGGTGCCGGAAATATAGAGACTAAATATAGAGAGTTTAGAGAAGCAGGTTTCAAAGTTGCATAGTTTGAAGGTTTCAAAGACAAAACCGTTTCGATGCGCGTTTTTACCTTGGAACTCTGAAACTTTGGAACTTTGAAACCTTGCGGTTAACTGAGAATTAACTGATGGCAAGTGAGCTCTACAACACGATCGACGCGCTGAGTCGCGAGAAGGGGATTGATCCGCAGATTGTAGTGTCGGCGGTGGAAGATGCCATTGTGATGGCGACCCGCAAATACTACAAAACGCAGGAGAACCTGCGCGCTGTACTCGACCGCGAGACCGGCAAGATCAATGCCTATGCGGTGAAGACAGTCGTCGAGACGCCAGAGCAGGTGGAAGATCCGCTGTTGCAGATCACCCTGGAGGATGCGCGCAAGATCGATCCGAATCTGGAAGTTGGCGGGGAGTTGCGCACTCCCAAGGCGACCGAGGGTATTCTGGGCCGCATTGCCGCTCAGCTGGCGAAGCAAGTGATCTTCCAGAAAGTGCGCGAGGCGGAACGCGATACGGTTTACAACGAATATATCGGGCGCGTGAACGAGGTCGTCAACGCAACAGTCAAGCGCATCGAAGGCCCGGACATTATTTTCGACATTGGCAAGGCAGAATCCCGCATGCCGCGCAAAGAGCAGTCGCGGCTGGAGTCGTTCGCCATCGGCGAGCGCGTACGCGTTGTGATTGCGCGCGTGGAAAAGGCCTCGAAAGGTCCGGGTGTTGTGGTTTCGCGCGCAGTGCCTGACCTTGTGCAACATCTGTTCCAGACCGAAGTTCCAGAAATTTATGACGGCACCGTTGTGATCCGCGCCATAGCCCGCGAAGCCGGAGAGCGCACCAAGATTGCCGTCATGTCGAAAGACAAAGATGTCGACGCTGTCGGCGCGTGTGTGGGCATGAAGGGCATGCGCGTGCAGTCGATCATCCGTGAACTTCATGGGGAAAAGATCGACATCATTGAGTTCCACGAAGATCCTGTCACATTTGCCGAAAAGGCTTTGCAGCCGGCGAAGGTGAGCAAGGTCACGGTGCTCGATACGACGAACAAGCACCTTGAAGTTGTGGTCGACGACAGCCAGCTTTCGCTTGCCATCGGCAAAAAAGGCCAGAACGTGCGCCTTGCGGCGAAGCTGCTGGGATGGAAGATCGACATCAAGAGCGAAGAAGAGAAGCGGCAGGAAGTCGAGCAGCAGATGTCGGCGCTGGCTCCGCAGACCGCGACTCCGCTGGAAAATGTCCCGGGATTGGGTGAGGGAGTGGTGGAAAAACTCACCGCCGCTGGCGTGACGACCGTGGAAGCGTTAGCAGACATGACTCCGGAGCAGCTTGAGGCGATTGAAGGCATCGGCCCCAAGACAGTGGAGAAGATCAGCCTTGCCGTGAATAATTATTTTGCTGGATTGGAGCAGGGCTCTTCTGCGGAAGAAGGTGCGGCCGCGGCGGAAGGTGAGGGTGCTGCCGAGGGCCAGACCTCAGCCACTGAGGCTTCTTCTCTCGGGGATGAGATTACCGCGGAAATGCCGGCAGTCACTGAAGAAGTCTCAGGCGAAGGCTTGCACGTCGAAGGATCCCCGGCTGGCGCCGCAAATCAGCATCAACAGGGATCCTCCGAAGAGGAGCCTGT
>JASIEN010000105.1 GCA_030045935.1 Candidatus Sulfotelmatobacter sp. | reverse complement strand
TCGCGCATGATTCGCCTTGTGGTTTGGATCCTCAGCCAGCCTATGTTATGGGCTGTCGCGGGCATAATTCTCGGCCCCTATTTCTTCCTCAGCGGCTTTCGTTGGCTGCAACGCCAGAGGCTGATTGCCGATACCCCCGGCTGCAGCATTCGATCCGCAGCGCTCGGCATGGTGGAACTGAGTGGCAAGGCCGTCGGCCCCTACACCCTGGTTGCGCCCTTGAGCCAGATAGACTGTCTCTACTATCGAGTGGTCATCGAATCGAACCCTCGCGGCGACCTGCATAGCAAAATCAGGGAACTGAGTGCACCATTCTTCCTCGATGACGGCACGGGCAAAGTGCTGATTTACCCACAGGGGGCGGAACTGCGCATGCCCCCAACCAGCGATAGAGCCGAGTACGGCAAACTTGCCGCGAATCTGGCGGGTTATTCAGCAGGAGGCCCCGAGTTCGCTCAGGAATACTCTGTGCGGCCTGGCGACAACGTCTTCGTTCTCGGCACGCTGCGGGAAAATCCCTGGTGCAAAAAAGATCCCATTCAAGAGTGCACGGAACTCTCGCGCATTGGCCCGGGGTTCGTGAGCGAGGGTGAAGCTGACTTGATGCGCCGCGAAGCTAACCCTTACTTGAGCTTTAAACTACCGGCTGGCGCCCGCACCGACTCTGAGGACGTATACGACTTACACCCCGCGGTGATCATGATGAAAGACCAAAATCCCCTTTTCATTTCCCTGCAGAGTCAGCGGGAAGTCGTAGCCAGGCTGAAAGTGAAATCGTTTTTCTACATTTGGGGCGGAGCCGCAGCCGCATTGTGGGGATTGTGGCAAATCATCAGTTACATAGAAACTTCGGGTAGTGGGTCAGTTTGGCCGTCATCCTGAGTAAGCCTCTTTTGCGTAGCGAAGGATCTGGGCGAGCCGCGCGATGCAGCGCGTTGTTTGCGCCGTAACAACCGCGCGCTTGGCTCGCATCCTTATCAAACTGACCTACTACCAAACCTCGGGAATTTTGCAGGGAGACTCGCAGGTCGTTGTAAAATTGTAAGATTTACCATACGTTATGCCCTCGACAGACAAGTCGGAAGAGGCTGCCGTGAGCCAGAGTGAACGGTCCGGCAACGGCCACTCGCGTGAAGAGCGCTACGACGCGCAGCGCATCGAAGCCAAATGGTTCCAGCGCTGGCAGAGCGATCCGCAGCTTTATGCCGCCGAGCCACATTCGGGTAAGAAAAAGTATTACGTCCTCGAAATGTTGCCTTACCCCTCCGGCGCGTTGCACATGGGCCACGTACGCAACTATTCGATTGGCGACGCCCTCGCCCGTTATACGTGGATGAACGGCTACAACGTGCTTCATCCCATGGGATGGGACTCGTTCGGCTTGCCTGCGGAAAATGCGGCAATACAGAACAACACTCCCCCGAAGCAGTGGACACTCGGCAATATCGCCAAAATGAAGGCGCAGATGAAGCGCCTTGGTTTCGCCTACGACTGGTCACGCGAAGTGACCACCTGCTTGCCCGAATACTACTGCTGGAACCAGTGGTTCTTTCTCAAGCTCTACGAACGTGGCCTCGCCTATCGCAAGAAGAGCAAGGTCAACTGGTGTCCGAGCTGCGCCACGGTGCTGGCCAATGAACAGGTACTCGCGAATGGTTGCTGCTGGCGGCATGAAGAAACTCCCGTTGAGCAGCGCGAGCTCGAGCAGTGGTTCTTGCGCATAACCAACTACTCTGACGAGTTGTTGCGCGATCTCGCAAAGCTTCCGGGCTGGCCGGAAAAAGTTGTCACCATGCAGCGCAACTGGATCGGCCGCAGCGAAGGCGCGCTGGTTGATTTCAAACTCGACTACACGCAGCCGCATCACGGCTTCGGCCCCGCCGGTGCAACCATTAGAGTTTTTACCACGCGCATTGACACGATTTACGGCGCGACTTCGATCCAGCTCGCACCCGAGCACCCGATTGTGAACGATCTTGCCGCCGACAATCCCGATTTGCGCCGAAAGGTCGACCATCTCATCGCCGAGCAGCGCAAAGCGAAAGAAAAGGGTGATATCGGCGAGATCGAAAAGCACGGTGTGGCCACCGGCCGCTACGCTATCAACCCGTTCAACCAGGAAAGAATTCCTGTCTGGGTGGCGAACTATATCCTCATGGATTACGGCACCGGCGCCATCATGAGCGTCCCCGCCCACGACGATCGCGATTTCGACTTCGCGAAAAAATACAAGCTTGAGATTCGGCTGGTGATTCTTCCCATCACGGAAGACGATGAAACCATGGCCGAACCGGCGCTTCCCTTCACCACAATTGATGGCATGCTGATCAATTCCGGCCCATTCAGCGGATTAAGCTGCGAAGAAGCCATCAAGAAGATGATCGAGGACGCTGAAAAGGGTGGCTTCGGCAAAGCAGCGGTCACCTATCGACTAAAAGACTGGGGCATCTCGCGCCAGCGCTACTGGGGCACGCCGATTCCTATGTTGTACTGCGAAAAAGACGGAATCGTCGCCGTCCCGGAAAAAGATTTGCCGGTGATCTTGCCGGAGAGCGTCGAGATTACCCTTTCCGGCGGCTCGCCGCTCGCGCGCGTTCCTGAATTCGTCAATGCAACATGTCCGAAATGCGGTGGCCCGGCGCGCCGCGAAACCGACACCATGGACACATTTGTCGATTCGTCTTGGTATTTCTACCGCTATACCGACGCGCACAACGACCGTGCCCCCTTCGATTCGAAGATCGTACAGTACTGGTTTCCCATTGATCAGTACATCGGCGGCGTCGAGCACGCCATCTTGCATTTGATCTATTCGCGCTTCTGGACCAAGTTCATGCGCGACATGGGACTCGTCTCGCACGATGAGCCTGTTGAGCGTCTCTTTACACAGGGCATGGTGATCAAAGACGGCGCGAAAATGTCGAAGAGCCTCGGCAACATCGTTAGCCCCGATGAGATGGTAGCGCGCTACGGCGCGGATGCCGCGCGTCTCTACAGTTTGTTCGCCGCCCCGCCCGATCGCGATTTAGATTGGCAAGACTCGGGAATTGAAGGCATCCAGCGTTTTTTGGGACGTGTGTATCGATTCGTAGTCCGCAACGCGGCCGTGGCACGTGTAGAGACGGGCACCGCTCGGGAGCCTGCCCTCAGCGGGCGAAGCGCGCCGAAGGGCACGGCTGAGCAAAGCTCTGCAGCCCGCGCCATTCAGCGCAAACTTCACCAGACCATCAAGCGCGTATCGGACGATTTCCAGGGCCGCTGGCATTTCAACACCTGCATTTCGGCCATCATGGAATTGGTCAACGTTCTTTATGGATCAGAGGATGCGATCGCGCAAGGCGCAGTACCGAAGGCATTTCTGCTCGAGGTCCAACGCGATCTCGTGTTGTTGCTCGCGCCCTTCGCGCCTTACCTCGCCCACGAACTGTGGGAGATGCTCGGCCAGAAAGAAGCCTTGCTCAAAGCTCCATGGCCGAAGTTCGACGCCGAACTCGCGAAAGAAGAGGAACTTGAAATCCCGCTGCAGATCAACGGCAAGCTCCGCAGCAAGATTGTTGTGCCGGCGGACTCCACCGAAGCACTCGTCATCGAGCGCGCATTGGCCGAGGAAAAAGTGCGCGCGGCCGTCGCCCGAAAACAGATCGTGAAAAAAATCTACGTTCCCGGCAAGCTGCTGAACATTGTCGTCAAATGAAAAAGCGGGCCGACCTCGGCCCGCGCACGCTTTCTGTGTTGTCTTGGTTATCCGGCAATCGTGAGAGCTTGGGAGCTGTGGTTGAAATCAAGCTCCTGAAGCTTCTTTGTGTTGTCGGGTTCTGTTGTTGTCACGACTGCCGTATACGGGGAAGGCTGTTCCAGATTCTTAATGCTTCCCTCCACTGTGGCGACCGTCTTGCCGTGTCGCAGAAAATCAATCTTCACATGGTCAGCGGGTCCACTCCACTCCACTTTGTAGTCACCGGGTGTCAGGGTGACGGATCCCACCTGAACCATCTCGTCCAGTCTGAAGTTTCCTGACTGATTATCTTTCGCAAATGCGGCTGAGGAAATTACTAATGCCATTACCGTAGAACAAACGAAATACTGCAAGAATTTCATACCTGTCTTCTCCTTTAAGAATTGCAGTTAAGATTTGCACTGTTTTACTGAATGTGGAGCACCAACGCATGCCCCAAGTCCTGCTAACTGACAAGATGCCGACGCTACGGCCCCGGATGCAATCAGTGAGGTAAAGTAAGGTAAAGGATGGTGCTGAAACCCTGGTTCATTTGTTTTACTTGGGAACGTCACCAATTCGGTGCCTCTGAAAGACTTTCAGCGAAGCCTTGATCGTTCTTTACAGCAACGACGCGATTTGAGACACTCTTCCGTGGAACCCCAATCCCGGCACGAGCAATCCATCGTCATTCTTGACTTTGGCGCGCAATATACACAGCTCATCGCGCGCCGCATCCGCGAACAGAATGTTTTTTCCGTAGTGTTGCCCTGCACGGCGTCGCTTGATGAGGTCAAGCGCAACACGCCGGTGGGCATCGTGCTTTCAGGGGCGCCATGGTCGGTATACGACAAAGATGCGCCCCCGGCCGATAAGCGCGTTTTCGATCTGG
>JASIEN010000104.1 GCA_030045935.1 Candidatus Sulfotelmatobacter sp. | reverse complement strand
AGTACATCGCGCAGCAGCTTAATCCGCTCGCGAATTAGCGGCGTAATCCGCAACATCTTCTCCCCCGAAACGTCAAATCCCGCGCCATGCACAATCGGTAACAGCCGCGCGCTCAGGTCTTCCGGAGTCAGCCCGCGAATCTGCTCCGCATTCAGCCACACTGCCTTGGGATCAAACATCTCCTCCGCCGTCGCCGCTGGCTCCTTGAAATTCACCACCGCATTCGACCGGTTGATCCCCTCCAGCGAAAACGCATCCTGCAGTTCGGCCAGCGTCATGTTCTCGCGATCGTTTTTCGGTGACCACCCCAGCAGACACAAAAAATTGATGAACGCCTCGGGCAAAAAGCCTGCGTCGCGATAGGTCGTCACGCTCACCACCGGCCCATGCCGCCGCTTCGAGAGTTTTGTGCCATCCGGCGCGACCAGCAGTGGCAAATGTGCAAACTGCGGCGGCGCAGATCCGGCAGCGTCAAAAATCAAAACGTGCTTGAACGTATTCGTCAGATGGTCCTGCCCGCGAATAATGCGCGAAATACGCATATCAGCATCATCGGCACAAGAAGCCAGATGGTAAGTCGGCATTCCATCCGACCGCAGCAAGGCAAAATCTTCGATGTCATCCGCCGCCTTCATCTGATCGCCATAGACTGCATCGCTAAACCGCACGATTCGCCCGGTTCCCCGCGGAACCCGAAACCGCAAAGCAAACGCTTCGCCCGCTGCCGCCCGCCGGTCGCTCTCGTCTCGCGAAAGCTCCCGCGCTCCGGGATTAAACAGCCACGTTCCTTGCACGCCCGATTTCTCGGCATCCCCGGCGTGGGCGGGCGTAAAGTCGCGATAGGCCAGCCCCTTTTCGAAAATCGCCCAAGCCATCCTGCGATGTAGTTCGATTCTTTCCGACTGTTTGTATTCCTCATCCCATCCCAGATTCAGCCACTTCAGTCCCTCGAAAATCGACTCCACCGACTGCTGTGTGTTGCGCTCGACGTCGGTGTCATCAAGACGAAGAATCATCGTTCCCCGGTTGTGCCTCGCATAGAGCCAGTTGAAGATAAATGTGCGAGCGCTGCCCACATGCAGAAATCCGGTCGGGGAAGGGGCAAAGCGCACCCGCGGAGCAGGCTGGGCAGGCATACCAGTAGAATTCTCGGTCATAGGCGAATCTTTGATGGTAGGAGCAAAACAGAATTATCTCAAGCCGGTGCCTGGCAACGATTTGGGACCGTCCCGGCAAAACCCTCGGCTAGGACGGCGATGTATACAGCAAAGTTAATGTACTTAAATCCTGTTGTTTTTCGTCCCGTCCCTGTGAAAACATTGTTCAGTAAATCTTTCCTGGAAATGGCCGGCTAGATATCCCGGGAAACTCTCCGCCGGATTCATGGACCGAAATCTCATGAACAGCAGGGCTCATGAATAGCATTGCCACCAGCATCGTCGTCATGCCCGGTGTCGTAGCCTTCCTGCTGTTTCTGTTGTTCAGCTATCTCTACGAGCAAAGCCGCCAGTACTATTTCCGGGCCTGGCAGATTGCCTGGGCCTGTTATTCCATCCATTACGCCCTCGACGCGTTCCGCTTCTATCATCCAGGCGTTCCGCTCGTATTTTTTCTCAGTTCGTTGTTCTCGGTAGCGATGGGCGTTTGCATCTTTGTCTCCACGCGCCTCACACGCTCTTCATTCCAGTTCCGCTGGTATGACGGGGCAATCGCGGCCGCCGGAGTTGTAGCTTGCGCCTACGACGCTGGTCATCGCTTCACAAATCCACCAAGCACAACCGCGCATCCGTTGAACCTGGGGATCATCTTCCTTAGCTTGGTTCTGCTTTATTGTTCCGCGGCGTTCTACGTTCATGCCCACCGCCGCGGATCTGCTGCCTTCAAGTTGCTGGCCCTCTCGCTGGCCTTCTGGGCCGTTTTGCTCGGTTCGATTCAGTCCAGCCAACCCTGGGCTGACATGGTGGGCGCAATCGGCCACGTTGTCGGCCCCATCCCGCAAATGCTGCTCGGCATAGCGATGGTGATGGTGCTTTTTGAAAACGAGCGCAATGCCGTTCAGGAAAACACGCTCGCACTCTCCACTTTGGGAGTCGATCCCCGCCGCCTGCTTTCTGCCGATGATTTGCTGCCCAGCATGCAGGCCGCTTTAGACCGTTTAACCGGTGCAGTTTCCGTACCCCGCGCCGTCATTTACATCTCCGAACGATGGCGCAGCTTGTTACCTTCAGTGCAGCGCGGATTCTCCGCCGAATTTCTCGATATCTTGACCCACACCGGAGCGGGCCAATACATTTGCGACCTCGCCTACCGCCAGGGCGGGCTGTTTACCGCCCACGACGTCGCGAACATGACCGAGCCTCTCACGCTCGGTTCAACGGGATCCTTTGCCGACTTCAAAAAAGCTCTCACCGACGCGGAAATCCGCAACCTCACCGCCGTCAGCTTACAGACACGCGAGCACATGTTCGGCGTGATTCTGTTTCCCCACGCCGAGCATGAGGCCTTCGGCGCATCCGGCCCCCGCCTTATGGTCGGACTGGCGCTGCAACTCGGCCTCACGCTCGAGAATTATCTGATCACTCACGATGCCCACCGCCGCACTCAGGAATACGAACTGCTTACCGAGATTGGCCAAGCCATCAGCTCCCACCTCAATCAGGACGAAGTCCTGCGCACCATTCACACTGAGCTCGGCCAGATTTTCAACACCAGCAACTTCTACATCGCCTTTCTGGAAGGCGATGAAATCCGTTTTGAACTGGAAGTGGAAGATGGCCGTATTCTGCCTAAGCGGTCACGCAAGCTGGAGCCTGCATTCACGGAGTATGTGATCCGCAGCGGCCAGCCGCTGCTCATTCGCTCCGACCTCGAAAAAACGCGTGCCCGCCTCGGCGTTACTTTCCGGCCCGAGCGCCCGGCCAAATGCCTGTGCGCAGCTCCGATTCTTCTAGGCAACAAGCCGGCCGGCGCCATGATCGCCATGAGCAAGGAAAGCGAATTCGTTTTCGAACAGCGTGATCTTGATGTGCTGGTGACCGCCGCCGGTCAGGTTTCCGTCGCCGTGGAAAATGCGCGCCTCTTCGCCGAAGAGCAGCGCCGTTCCCGTCAACTCGCCTTCCTTAACAACATCTCGCGCACAGCCATCTCCAGCGACGATCCGGTCCACATGATTGGCCAGATCGTCGGCGAAATTCAAAAGAACTTCAGCTTCGACCACATCGGCATTGGCTTGCTCGACTACGGGACCAAAGAGATCGAAATCAAGGCCGAAGCCGGAACTACGGCGCACGCCATGGGACGCCGCATTCCTCTCGGCATGGGTATTCTGGGCCGCGTGGCTCGCACCGGCGAACGCGCGCTGGTCCAGAACGGAGCCCCCGGCCAGATCGGCGCCATTCTGTCTGAGTCCCGTTCCGTCCTCTGCATTCCCATGACCTACAGCGAAACCTTGCTCGGCGTGCTCAACATCGAAAGCCGCAACGAAAGTGCATTTTCTCCGCAGGACGTTCTCATTCTCAATACTCTCGCCGATCTGCTCGCCACTGCCCTGCACAACGCCTTCGTCTTCCAGAAGCTGCAGCAGCAGTCCATCACTGACGGTCTGACCGGCATCAAGACCCGTCGCTTTTTCTGGGAGTCTCTCTCCGCCGAATGGAAGCGCGCTTCGCGCTCTGGCCGTCCTTTCTCCGTGGTGCTGATCGATCTCGACAAATTCAAAGACGTGAACGATACCTTGGGTCACTTCGAAGGCGACCTGGTTCTTGCTCGGGTCGGCAGGTTGCTGGAACAGAAATCACGCCAATCCAACATAGTCGCACGCTACGGCGGTGACGAATTCATCGTTCTTATGCCGGAGACGGGCCCCGATCAGGCCGAAGTTCTCGCCGAGCGTTTGCGCCAGTGGATCGCCACCGATCCCATGCTCGCCGAGCACAGCATCACCGGCAGCTTCGGCGTGGCCAGCTTCCCGACGCACGGATTTTCCATCGAAGACATCATCCGCGTCGCCGACGCCGGCATGTACGTCTCCAAGCGCTCGGGCGGCAATCGCGTTTCGGCGGCGGAGGAATTCGTCGAAAGCGAACAATTCGCCGCCCAGCGCCAGAAGATTTCATCTTTTATCGAGGGATTTCTGCAGCGCGAATACAACGGCCCCCAGCATCTCGAAGAACTGACCTCGACGCTGGTCAAGCTGTGCGGCGGCGAGGAGGACTGCAACGTCGCGCTTTTAAGAGAATCGATAGAGATTCTCAGCCGCGCTGCCGAATCGCGTGAACTGCACACCTCCGGCCACGGCGACCTGGTCGCGCGATACACCGAAATTATTGCCCGCGCCCTGCATCTTCCTCCCAACGAAACTTCCGATCTGGTTTATGCTGCGCGGGTTCACGATGTCGGCAAGATTTTTGTTCCCGAAGGAATTTTGAACAAGCCGGGTCCCCTCAGCGACGACGAATTCTTCCTGGTGCGCATGCACGCACGCGTCGGGGCCGAAGTCGTCGGCGTCCTGCCTGATAGCGCCGTGATGAAGCAGGCCGTCGAAAATCACCACGAGCGCTTCGACGGCAGCGGGTATCCCAACGGCTCAAAAGGTGAGCAGATTCCGCTTTGGTCGCGCATCATCGCCCTCGCCGACGCCTACGCCAACATGCTCACCGAGCAGTCGATCTCTGCCGCCCGCACGCCCGAGCAGGCGCTCGAAGAACTCGGCAAGATGAGCGGCACACGCTTCGATGGAATGCTTGTGCGCCTGCTGTTGCGGGAGTTGAAGGCTGAGCAAGCGTCATCCCCCAAAGATACTTTCTAATTTCCAGTCCGACGTATTTCCGATTTTGATACAGGTTCTTTTCAGCCACGCCGCCAGTGCCCCATTTTGCGTGATAACCTCTGTGACATTATGCCTGTCCCTCTCTCGCTCACAAGTAGAGTCGCCCTCATCACCGGCGGCTCGCGCGGCATCGGGGCCGCCACCGTCCGCATGTTCAGCCAGGCCGGCGCCAAAGTCGCATTCAGTTATCAGAAGGCCCGCGCGCAAGCCGAAGCCCTTGCCCACGAATGCTCCCCAAACTGCCACGCCATTGCCGCCGAACTGAATAATCCCAGTTCACCTCAGCGCCTGATCGAAGCCACGGTCCAACACTTTGGACGCCTCGACATCCTCGTCGCCAATCACGGTGTCTGGCCAGCAGAAGACGTCCCGATCGAAAAAATGTCGGACCAGCAATGGCGCTCAACCCTCTCTGTCAACCTCGATGCTGTTTTCGGCCTGGTCAAGTACTCGGTCGAACACATGAAGTCCCAGCCACGCCCCGGCCCCTATCACATCGTCCTCATCAGCTCTACCAGCGGCCAGCGCGGCGAGGCCTTTCACGCCGACTATTCCGCAACTAAAGGCGCTATCATCAGCCTGACCAAAAGCCTGGCCGCAGAACTCGCTTCGTCCGGAATCTATGTCAACTGCGTGGCCCCCGGCTGGGTCGACACCGATATGTCGAAACCCGCGCTTCAGGATCCCAAAACCGGCGAAGTCATTCGCCGCACCATTCCTCTCAGCCGCGCAGCCAAACCTGAAGAAATCGCCGCCCCCGTGCTTTTCCTGTGTACCGAACACGCTGGCTTCATCACCGGTGAAGTCTTAAACGTCAACGGCGGCGCCGTTCTGGTGGGATGATCATATCCGGAACTCAGAAGCTAGAAGTAAGAACGCAGAAGGAAACGCGCGCCTTTACTTGTGTGTTCTGACTTCCAATTCTTTCCTTTTGCCTTCTGACTTCTTCCTTCCAAAGCAGCTACAATCTTCTTTTCACGCATCTGAATCCTGTTGCATGAAATA
>JASIEN010000103.1 GCA_030045935.1 Candidatus Sulfotelmatobacter sp. | reverse complement strand
GCCGAGAAAGGTCAAACTCAACCGTTGTCGGTTCTAGCGTTTGTCCGGAGCGTCGAGCTACCTTCGCACTCCTATCCAGTCCGGCGTCTTCAAGGACAAGGACATCCGGGAACGTCGGTTCTTGTGTCGTGTCCTGAGCGTCGAAGATTGCTTTGATGCGGGCGGACAGTTCTAAAAGGCTTTGGCAGGTAATTGTCCGTAGAAGCTATTGCACGCAATATAGACGGGTGCCCCTTTTGATTCTATGAAGTCGGGGCAGCCTTTCATGCACGCGCAAAACCCAACCGCCAAGGAACGAAGCTCCACTGTACTTCGTTTCACTTCGTTCCCGCGCTCGATTATGAAGAGGTCGGGAGGGGCATCAAGGGTCGAGATGAACGCCCTGCGGGCGCCCTTGACGCCCCTCCCAACCTCACTCGGAGATCCTGCCGAACTCCGATGGCACCGATTCCCCCAGGTCCCGGGAGTTGTGCCTCCTCAGAAAAACCGCTCTGCGAGCTCCGTATTGCGAGATTTTTGCGCCAGGAGGAAGGAGCGCTCCTTTGGAGTATCTTTTGAGCGGAGTCTCATTTCGCTCAGAAAGGAGCGCCCGCAGTGAATGGTACCAAATATGTCGCCATGGATGTGCACACCGCAGCGATTTCCGTCGCCGTCCTCAACTTCGACGGAAAATTGATCATGGAATCGGTCATCGAGGCCAAGCGGAGCACGATCGTCCAGTTCGTCCAAGGTTTGCGCGGTGAACTGTTCGTTACATTTGAAGAAGGCACCTGGTCGGCCTGGCTCTACGACCTGCTCACCCCCTATGTCACCAAGATCGTGGTCTGCGATCCGCGTCGCAACGCCCTGCTCAAAGAAGGCAGCGCGAACGACCGCATCGATGCCCGCAAGCTAGCCGAGTTGTTGCGCACCAATTCCCTACGCTCGGTCTATCACGGAGAGAATGGCCTGCGCACGTTGAAAGAACTGGCTCGGAGTTATCTAACCATTAACAAAGATCTCGTTCGGGTCATGAGCCGGGTCAAGGCCGTCTATCGTAGCTGGGGCATTCCGTGTGCCGGCCAGAGTGTGTATCACCCTGGCCATCGTGAGGAATGGCTCCGCAAGATCACCCAAGCTAGCGTGCGTCGCCGAGCCGAGCTTCTTTACGAGCAGCTGGACGCGCTGGTTCCCTTGCGTCAGCGCGCGCGGCAAGATCTCCTGGCCGAGGGCAAAAAGCATCCAGCCTGGAAGTTGCTTCGCTCCATTCCGGCACTAGGCCCCATCCGTGCGGCCGTGCTCATGGCCATCGTCCAGACGCCACATCGCTTTCGCACCAAGCGAATGCTCTGGAAGTACAGCGGGTTTGGAGTCGTAACCCAGACCAGTGCCGATCACCGCTATGTGAACGGCCAACTCCAGCGATCGAAGAAGCCGGCGTTCGTACGTGGACTCGACCCCGCTCACAATCACCAACTCAAATATGTATTCAAGAGTGCAGCGGTCCAGGCCTCCACGACGAAGGGGCCCTTCCAGGAGTTCTACCAGGCTCTGGTAGCGAAAGGGATGAGACCAGACATGGCGCGTCTTACTCTGGCGCGGAAGATTGCCACCATCAGCTGGATCGTGTGGAAGAAAGGGGCAGCGTTCGACGCTAAATATCTGAAACCAAAAGCAGCCTGAGTGTCTCTGGGCCGGTGTCCATTTCATTCCGGGGATTTCCGCCGGCGATGGCGAGTCCGATTCTGGGACACTGAGGTTCGGGGGTGAGTCTCATGAGGGCTGTTAGGCTCTGCGTGCTACGTGCACCTAGTCTCCGATTGCACTCTAGGCCCCCCTCGGATAACCCGACATAGCTATGGGCCACGAGTCCCGGATAGAACCATGGGTTGCCAGTTTTCGTTCTGCTTGTGAGTTTCAGATCGGATTGGCTTCGTCGCAAAGCTGCGATGAAAACCGCCTGGAAGGAAAACCGAAAATTGCTGGACTGCGTGGATAGGCCGGCACCGCCAGAAACACCTCAGTTCAATCGCGTGGGGCTGGAAGTAAGAGAAACTCCAGCCGTCGGTGGTGTGTTTTCTCTTGACTTCCCCGTCTATAGAACAACCCTCCGTAAGACGATCATGAAGCAGGCGATATGAAAGAACGCGCCATAGATTGTCAGCGAGCGGTCGTAGCGCACTACCAAGCGCCGGAAATTCCCCAGCCAAGCGTTGGTGCGTTCCACGATCCATCGCCTCCTGTAACGCCGCAGCGCTCGTCCATCCTGCGTCGCGGGCCGAACGCGATTGCTTTTGTGCGGACAGACCAATTCGATCCCTCGCTTCTGCAAACGTTTCCGCAGGGGATCGCTGTCATACGCTTTGTCGGCAATCACCCGCATCGGTTTCTGTCGAGGATGGCCCGCGTGATGAAGGCGACCTACACGGATCGTCGCGAGCGTCGTTTCCGCGAGCCGGACTTCCGCCGGGGATGCAGAGTGAAGGTAGTTTCCCAAAGGAAGACCGCGGCCGTCGACCACCACCATCCACTTCGTCCCCTTGCCCCGCTTGGTTTTTCCGACTCCGCAGCCCCTTTTTTCGCGGGGGCGAAGCTCCCGTCCAGAAAGGATTCGCTCCACTTCAATTGCTGGCGCTCGTTCAGTTCGCTCAGGAACGCTCGCCAGATGTTCAACCAAACGCCCTTCTCTTCCCAGTCGCGCAGTCGCCGCCAGCAGGTCGAAGGATGCGGGAATTTCTCCGGCAGGTCCTGCCAGCGAGCCCCGCTCCGGAGAATCCACAGAATTCCCTCCAGCACCCGGCGGTTTTCGATCCACGGACGACCGCCCTTGCGCTGCTTGGGCGGCCGGGGGAGCAAGGGCGCGATCTTCTGCCACTGCGCTTCGGTCAGCAACGGACCGGACCGCGCCATTCGTCCTCCTTCGGCGCTGCTGACCTTGCTTATCTCCTATTTTTCAAAACTCAACCAGTGTCATTTCAATGGCTTGTCCAAGGTTGTGCAACAGCTTCTACTCTTAACTCCTCTCTTGAAGTCAAAGAAGAGGATTCCGGCCAGCCGGGCACCAGACTGTCGCGCGAGGTCGGCATACCGCATCGTGAAAGGAGAGTTGATGAAGGATTCCATGGTTCAAGCAAATGGCGCCTCGATTCACACTGTCCAGTTCGGGCATGGTGCACCTCTTCTGTTTCTACACGGTTGGCCCGAGTTCTGGCTAACCTGGGAATCGGTCATGCAACGCTTAGCGC
>JASIEN010000102.1 GCA_030045935.1 Candidatus Sulfotelmatobacter sp. | reverse complement strand
GCAAACCAATACCAAGCGCCTGCTGGCATATTCATCCATTGCCCACGTGGGTTATATGTTGCTCGGCATGGTCGCAGGCACGGCAGGTGAATTTAACCTCGACGGTCTGAAGGGAATCCTCGTTTATCTTCTCGTCTACACCTTCATGAACCTCGGCGCCTTCGGGGTGATCACTTCGTTGCGGCATCGCCACGTCATCGGCGATGAACTGGACGATCTCAACGGCCTCTACGCCCGCGCTCCAGTTGAAGCCGTTCTCATGCTGATCTTCCTGCTTTCGCTGGCCGGCATTCCTCCGCTAGCCGGATTCTGGGGCAAGTATTTCATCTTCTTCAGCCTGATCGAAAGTGGCCACTATATTCTCGCAGCCCTGGGCGTTCTCTACTCGGTTTTTGGCCTTTACTACTACCTGAAAATGGCCAACGCCATGTTCATGAGCCAACCGGAGGAAGAAGGGAAGCTGCCCGTAAGCTGGTCGATGCGCATTGCGCTTGCCGTCACCGCCTTCGCCACGCTTTTCATTGGAATCATGCCCGAACGATTTATCGACATGGTCAACTGGACCCTCGGCATGCCGCAAGGCGCTGCCATGGCGCGGTTGCTGCACTGAGATGGCAGACGAGCCGGATCCCGGGAAACGCGACAGCAACGACAAAGAAAACTTCTGGGTCCAGATCACGCGTTACACTCAATTGGCTTTCATCTTTCCCGCCGCCGTCGTCGTCGGCTGGCTTATCGGCGTCGCTCTTGATCATTGGCTGCACACCACATGGATCTATCTGGCCGGTCTTCTGTTTGGCATCGCCGCAGGCTTCGTCGAACTGATTCGCGCCGCCCTGCGTAATTCAAAGTGAAGCTTGTCTGTGGGCCACGGCCTCCTTATTGAGTGCTTTCGCCGAACTCTGTGAAACTCTGGGTCCTCTGTGTTTAAAATGTCTTTCCGAAATGTCTGACGCTGCTCCAGTTTCTGAAACTTCCGACCATTTCTACGCGGGAGCTCTTCGCCGCATCGGACGCACGATGCCCGTTCTCGGGGTTACGCTAATGGCTGTTGCCTGGTGGAAATTCGGCCTGCGCATCGCCCTCGGTTTCGCCTGCGGCTGCGCCATCGCCTACATTAACTTTCACTGGCTCAAGCGTGTGATCGGAGCGTTTGTGGACCGCGCCACCGGCGCTGAAACGCGCCAATCCGGAAGGGGAATTGTCTTTCGTTTTTTGTTTCGCTACGTTTTGATGGCCCTTGGAGCCTATGTTATATTGACTGTTTCACCCGCGAGCCTGAATGGGCTTCTTGCGGGCTTATTTTTGCCCGTGGCCGCGATTTTGTGCGAAGCCGGTTACGAACTGTACGCCGCCCTTGCACGCGGAGTTTAGCAATCAGCCGATAGTTTCGGCAAGCTAGGAGCGAGCAGCTAGAAGCTGTTCTATGCCCGAGCAACTCTGGTTCACTGCATTATTAAATCGCCTATTTGCCAGCCCGGTTACTGCCTTCCTGCGCTCTCTCCACATCGAGCCGCGCCACCCAGCGGCTCCGATTGCGAACTCATTCGCGATGGAAATTCTGGTCTTCCTTTTCCTTCTGGTCCTGTTTCTTATGGTGCGTTCCCGTCTCTCGGTCGATTGCCCGGGCGCGTTGCAGCACATGTTTGAGGGAGTCGAGGGCTTTATTCAGAATCAGAGCAACGAGATTATCGGTCATCACAGCGAGAGTTACACGCCATTTCTGGCCGCGCTGCTTTTCTTTATTTTGTTCTGCAATCTGATCGGTCTGGTTCCAAGCTTTGAGTCGCCCACTGCGGTGGCCGTCGTGCCGCTAGGTTGCGCCCTCTGCGCCTTTATCTATTACCAGGCGCAGGGATTCAAGCACGCCGGCATCGGCTATCTGAAGCACTTTGCCGGACCCTTTTGGTGGCTGGCCTGGCTCATGTTGCCGATTGAAATCATCAGTCATCTGGCACGCGTGTTGTCGCTCACCGTCCGTCTATACGCCAATATGTATGCCGGCGACATGGTGACGCTGGTTTTCATTTCGTTGGTCCCGCTGGTGCTCCCGATCCCGTTTCTAGGATTGCACATTTTCGTTTCTCTCTTGCAGACATACATTTTTGTTTTGCTGACAACGGTCTATTTGCAGGGCGCGGTGGCTGACGAGCATTAGAGCAGTTCTCAGTTGCCAGTTCTCAGAATCAACAGAACTGGGTGGCAAGGGCTGAGAGCTGAATTGCCAGATTGGAAGACTATTCAGTTGTCCGCTCCCAAATTCTCCGACGATCACTGAGAACTGGGAACCGAGAACTGAGTACTGACCTCCAGCGTGAGGGCGCCTGCGCGGTATGGCGTCAACCACCCACTGGCGGTAATTCATACGAGGAGAAACACAATGAGCAGATTCACAATGAATAAGCTAAGCAAATTGTTCATGTTGTTGTCCGCACTTTGTTTTGCTGTTCCCGCCTTTGCGCAGGGCGGGGGTGGAAGCGAGGTGAACTGGGTTGCGATCGCCGCAGGATTCTCGATGGCGTTCGCCTCCGGAATCTGCGCGCTCGCGCAGGGCAAAGCGACGGCATCCGCCGCCGAAAGCCTGGCCCGCAATCCTGCTGCCCGTCCTGGCATTCAGCTGGCGCTGATTCTGGGTCTGGCGCTGATCGAATCGTTGGCCCTTTACACGCTGGTCATCATCTTCGTCAAGGTGAAGTAAAGGCAGGGTTCAAAGTTTCAAAGGTTTCAAAAGTTTCAACGTTTGAAAGGTTCAAACCGCAGAAGAAAAAGCCTCCGGAAAACTGGAGGCTTTTTGCCAGATGGTTTCTTGTATACCCGCGTCTTTGAAACTTTCGAAACTTTTGAAACTTTTGAAACTGTGAAACCTGAACGTGCTAACCCCTTCTGTCGCCGCTCCACTCCTGAATTCTGGAGGGTGACGCCTGATTCATCGCCTCCACCAAGATGCGGCGCAGTTTGTAGCGGCTTTCCAGATCGGTATTGACGATTTCAAAACCTACTTCGTTCACTCGCGCTCGCCGAAGCAATACATGTGCCCGTATCTTCGCCCTTAGACCGAGGGAGATTTCCAGATCGGCTTCGCTGCCAATTCGCAGGTTGTCTTCTTTCGTGCCCATGCCTCCACCCAGGCTGAGCTCACGAATCAGAATCTTCGACCTCCCCCACGAACTGCCGATGGTTGCGTTGACCGTCCGCGCCAGCACCATTCTCTCGTACCGCCGCTGCCGGACCCATGGGCACGCTGGTGCAGTGTCCAATGGCGCGATGGCCAACTCTGCCGACTCAATGCCTCCATCCGCAAGTATCTGCGCGCTGTAGCGCGGATCGGTTTTCGACAACGATTGTGCCGCCGCGATCCGCAGCTCGCGATGGTAAACCCACCCGAAAGTTTTCTTCGCCTCCACAATTTCGCGCAGCAATGATACAGACTCCGTGTCTCGCAGCCGTCCCAGCGATTCAATCGCTTTCAATTGCACGAACGGGGATCGCGAAGCAGCTTCTCCCGGTTTTGCCATGGCCTGCAGGGGCGGCGCCGCTGTGAGGTCGCTACTCATGCCGATCTCGTCGATGGCCTGCGGCAGTATCGACACATCCAACACCTCCGCCAACTCCAGCAGCGTTCGACCTCGATCCGGTGCCGCTCCATACGCGATTTGGCGAACCACAATGTCGTGATAAAAACGGTTCCACTCGGGGAGGCGCGCCGGCAGCAATTCGAGCAACGTGCCCACATCCAACCGGCTCAATATTCCGACTACCGCGGACGCCTGCCGTGCTTGCCCCGTGCGCAAAATCTCCCGCAGTTGCGCCAGGGGAGGGCCGCCCATCTCTTTCACCAGCTCTATCATGCGGTCGCATTCTTCCCGCCGCATGCAGCGGAAGAACCTGTCTGCCAGATGTTCCGCCCCCGCCTGACTCGTGCGCCGCAAAATCATCAACAGGTCCGCAGAAATGGGATCGCTGTGCAACGCCTCTTCAATAAATTCCGGGATGCGGTTTTCCACTCCCACACGCGCTCGCAGATCGCTTACCAGCACTGGGCGCTGTTGCATGAGCAGCTCCATGCCGCTGCAGACTTCGTTGACCGCCTGATAATTCTTCGCCTCGCTTGCTTCCTGGCTCAGGCGCACGAAGGCAGCGCTCATCAGGCTTTGCAGCTCGGGATCTTTTTCGACGCACAGTTGCTGGCTCACCCCGCCGATTGCCTTGCCCATCGCATCGCCACCCAGCCGCGCGTAAAGATCCGCCAGTTGGCTGAGACCGATCGCCGTTTTCCTCCGCGGCTCCTGGTCTTTGCTGGACACGCAACTGGAGTAGTTATTGAGGATTTCTTCGGACGTCTGCTTGTCATCCCGATCAAGCAGCACTTCCACATACTGGCGCAGGTTGCGCGGCGGCACGCACGGTGCCTCATTCGACAGCAGCACTGTCTTCTTGCCGGCGTCGGGCACTTCCGCCCAGAACATCCGGTCGAGAATGTCGGCATGCGACTCCACCAGAATGCCCGCCTTGTTCATCTTTTCTTCTTGAATTTTCAGGATCTGGCGGAGCGACTCCATCTGCCGGCTCATGTGCTCCATCATCTGGTGGACGGCATTCACTTTCACTTCGCCCTTGGAATAGCGTTCCAGCGCAAAGCGGATCGCCATATGCTCGGCTGCCTTCATGAGCAGGGGCGTATCTTCCTCTTGGCTGGCGGTCGCGTTGGCCGCCAGGCCGGCCAGTAACTGTTGCAGGTTCAGGCGCGTGTTCGGATCGGCTTCGCCCAGCTCCTTCTGAAACTCTTCAGCATTAATGGTTGGGTTCCCTTGCACCTCGCCGAACCTGGTCAGCAGACGGATCGCCTGGATTACCTCCGCTTCCTGCAGAGGAACTACTCCTTGTAACGCTGGCGCCGCTCCGGTCGCGGTTGCCGATCCACCTTCTGGCGCTGGCCCCGGAACCCAGTGTCCGGGCCCATTCGGCACGCTTCCGAAGGGAACCGCAGTGCCGCCGCCTTGACCTCCTCCACTTCCGCTACCCGCGCCTTCGGCGGCGGCAATTAGCTGGAGCAGTTTCTGCGGATCGTTGAGCCAATCCCTGAACTCAGGACCGAGCGTCTGCGCCGCGATCTGCGCTGCCACGCTGATGTCGCCCGTCAGAGGATCGGCAGCGACGAATTTCACTTCGTTGATTTTGATTGTGCTTTGTTTCGTTCCATTGGTCAGCGCTTCTTTGATCTGCTTCGCTACGTCCTGCGCTTTCGATCCCGCCAGCGTGAAGGCGCGCACCAATCGCGTGAAATCTTCGACGCTTACATCTTTGGAAAAATGCAGGCTGGCCAGCCCGGCTGCCGTGAGGAGTTGACCGAAACTTTTTTCTGTCTGCCCCGCCTCGAGCGGAATGCCATCCAGCAGCAGCTTGCCGTCGGAAACTCCCAGCAGAAATCCACCTTCCCCTGCGCTGGGCAGTCCCTGTTGCAATTCGTTCCAGCAGATTTCGAACTGCGCCTCCGTGCGCTTATGGTCGTAACCGTACATGCGCGCGTACTTGATGAGGATATTCAGGCTGTGTACGAACGCGCGCGCGGAAGCCGCCCGGTTCGCGTGGAATGTCTTCGCGTCCGTGATAAAACACCTCTCCACCGCAGTCTCGCCGTAGTGCGGTAGGCATTAGCAGGTTATATGCTGAGGGTAAGCCGCGGCAGATTACGGTGGTAATGCATGATCTGGAGGGGGAAAACGAAGGCCGCTGACACTATCGATTTTCGCTCTTGAGCCCATTCTCCAAGCGGGCTCTCAGACTGGAGGTACATGGCCTTGTACCGCATTATCCCTTTCTTAAGGCCAACGCGGCCTTTTGCGTTTTGCGGTTAACCCTTTACCTCATCATCCTGGTGAATGCGGAACAACACCAACAAAACCATACCAGGATTATCAAAGACTGGTAATCCTGTTCATCTGCGGCGAGAATAGAAGTTCACCACCGAGAGCAATCACATTCATGGCCTCTGGCGATCACACAAACTGCACCCGGCAAACCACCGGTCTCCGCTACTGGATGCTGCGTGTGCTGGACGAGTGCAATCGCGTCTCTGCCGACTTCGAACCTGTTCCCGTTCACGATCTTCGTGTTGCCCTCCGCCGCTGCCGTTCGATGGCCGACGGCCTCTTGGCGCTCGATCCCGATCCCAACTGGAAGGCCATGAAGAAGGCGGGCAAGAACCTGTTTCAGCGCCTGGGTGGCCTCCGCGATACTCAAATCATGATGGAATGGATCGAGAAGCTGACTCCCGATCAACAGCATGTGGCGCGCGCCATCCTGTCTGCGTCGGTTCAATCTCCGGACAGCAGCGGGCAGAGCGGAGAAGATCTGCTGCTTAGCACGCAGAAAGTCCCCGATAGCACCTCCCCGGCTGCGTTCGATCCCGTAGCCTCATCCCTCCTCAAAATTCTTTCCGCCCGTGAAGGCGAACAAAAACTCGAAGCGCAGGAAGCCCTGGGGGAATTCGACCGCAAGCAATGGCGTAACTGGAGTAAATCGCTTCCCGCCCGTGCCGGCCGCTTTCGGCTGGGCAGCGCTCTGTTCAAACATCTCGCTCTTGAGCGCTGGACTGCGGCCCGCAGGCTTCATAGCTACGCATTGCGCAACCGTTCGCAATCTGCCTTTCACCAACTGCGCATCGGCATCAAGCGCTTTCGTTACATCGTGGAGAATTTTATGCCCACCGAGCACAAGGCCTGGGCGGCCGGACTAAAAGAAACGCAGGACTTGCTCGGCGAAGTGCACGATCTCGACGTACTCTGGGTCACTGCGGTTTCCTCGCGTGTGTTTCCAGACCCCGAGTCCCGCCGTCGCTGGCATGAGCGAATTCTCGGCGAACGTGCCAAGCGCATCGATCGCTACCGGGCTATAGCCATAGGCCCGCACTCGCTGTGGGGGATCTGGCGCGCCGCACTTCCGCAGGGCGAGCAGATTCACGCTCTTGCCACCAAACGAATGAAACTGTGGGCCAGCGGACTCGATCCCGATTTTTCACATTCCGAACGCGTCGCCAGCCTCGCCCTGCAACTCTATGACGGCCTGCTCGCCTCCGGATGGAAGCCGTCCGCCGATCTCGTCTCTGCCCGCTCAAGCCTGCTTGCCGCAGCCCTGCTACACGATGTCGGAAAATCAAAAGGCCAGAAGGGGCATCACAAAGCTTCCTTTGATCTGATTCGTTCCCACGGCAATCCCCTCGGCTGGAATGAGGCTGAACTGCAACATGCCGCCATCGCCGCGCGTTTTCACCGCGGAGCTTTGCCCACCAGAAAGCACAAATCGCTGTGCGATCTGCTCCCAAACGAGCAGAAAGTCGCAATTCAACTGAGCGCCGTATTGCGCCTGGCCAACGCTTTCGACACCGCACACGACGGTCGTATTCATCGAATTTACATAATGGAAAATGGCTTCGCAGTTGGTCAGACAAGTCGCCGCACGAGCAATGACGGCATTATGCGTCGTGCTGGAGCCCACGACCCGTTGGTCATCGCGGCGGAAGGCTACTCGCCTACATCGCACTCTGCCCGCACCATTGCCGCCGAACGCCACCTGCTTGAGACGGTCTTGCGCCGGCCGGTCCTGATCAAAGCCGCAAAATCTGTGGTGAGA
This sequence comes from Candidatus Sulfotelmatobacter sp., assembly GCA_030045935.1. Taxonomy (GTDB): domain Bacteria; phylum Acidobacteriota; class Terriglobia; order Terriglobales; family Acidobacteriaceae; genus Sulfotelmatobacter. The sequence continues at coordinate 695 of JASIEN010000102.1, read as the reverse complement.
GAGTAACTTAAGTTTTTGGTGGAAAACTACTGCCGCTGATTTCCGCGTTCAACTTCAAGCCGGGTCACGCGCTCGCGCAGATCGGCGATGTCGCGTGTAGTTTCTAACTCCGCCCGCAAATTACGGTTTTCGATGAGGGAACGCAACTCTGCGAATCCATCGTCAACTTTTGATTCCAGCAACTTGACGTCTGAACTGATCTTCGACTCGAGCCGCTTAACGTCGGAGCTGAACTGAGTTTCCAGCCGCTTCACATCACTCTTCAGTTCGCGCAACTCGGGCGCAATGAAGTCCTGAAGCAACTGCCGCACGGATTGAACAACATCAGCCATGCCACTATTATTTCCCAAGAACATCCGGAAAAAGCAAATCGAAAATCGCTATTCAACGCGAATTGCGACCCGGAACGGGGACGCCGTCCGCCAATCGAGAACCCCCGCTGCATAGCCCGGCGACAAGCCCGTTGCTCTTATTTCGCATCCTTGTGCACTTCCACCGTGCTCCACGTCTTATCGGCTGCGTGGCACAGATTCTCCAGCGGACAATCGATGCACTTCGGTTTCCGCGCATAACACAGCTTCCGTCCATGCCAGATAATCTGATGCGAAAACAGAATCCACTTTTCCCGCGGAATCACGCGCATCAAATCCTGCTCAATCTTTTTGGGATCGTCTTCCTTGGTCAACTCCAGCCGG
>JASIEN010000101.1 GCA_030045935.1 Candidatus Sulfotelmatobacter sp. | reverse complement strand
TTCTAACCCGCTCGCCGTCCCGATTGAGCCGCTGATCCTGGTTGGGCCAACGATTCGGTAGCAGAGCAAGTGCTGCTGTTGTTGCCACTTTGGCACATGGTGAAGCTGCCGCTTGCGCCCGCCGAGTCGTTACAATTGTTCGCGCCAGTGCCGGTCAGAGTCCAGGTGCCGGTCACCGTCCCGCCTGTGAGTTGAGTGCCCTGGGTTCCATTTTCCTGCCCGGTCACGTTGCCGTTCAGGGTGAGCACATTGCCGTTTGCGGTTACTGTCAGGGTGAGCGTTCCCGTGACCTGGAAATTGTTCTGATTCACCGTCAACGCCATGGCGCCGGTTGGGGTTAATCCGTTCACCGGGAAACAGGCCCCGCTGTTGCTGAATTCAAAGTTGTTAAAGCTTAAGGTGCCGCCGGCTCCACTGACCGTGAAGTCAGCTGTAAAACTGAACCCCTGTCCTGTATCGTCGCCTCCTGTGAGTTGCGCTTCCCAGACCCCGCCGACCGCCTGCTGGACGTCCGAGGAGTTACCGCCGCACCCCCCGACCGTGAGCGTGAGCAGCAGCAGAGGCAGGACTAAGACCTTCTTCATGATTATTCCTTGTTCATCCCTAACGCCTGAAACCGAACCGGGAATCAACCGGACATTGTTTTCGGAATTTCAGTTGCCAGCTTACAAAGATGCGGGGTGTCAGGTCAATGGCTGCACGGGCCAGGCGAGGCAAGTGGCAAGCTAACCTCCCCTGGGCTTTTAGACGGGGCCGCGCAGGCACTTGCAGCGGGGGCAATGCTGGCCGTGCGCGACGGGGTGTCGCCATGTCGTGGACCACCCGGCACGTCCTGATTTCGGCTAGATCCCCGCTTCGATTCGTGACCGCGGATCCATATAGTCACGCAACGCGTCGCCGATGAAGTTGAAGCTCAACACCGCCAGCATCACGGCCAGGGCGGGAAACAGCACAAGATGCGGGGCATCAAACAGGCGAGCGCGTCCGTCGTTGAGCATAGTGCCCCAACTGGCAGTGGGAGGAGGCACGCCCAGACCCAGAAAACTCATGGTGCCTTCGGCGAGGATGGCGCCGGCCATACCGATGGCAGCCTGCACAATTACAGGCTGAATGATATTTGGCAGGATGTGGCGCACAATGATCCGCAAATCGCCGGCTCCTAGAGCGCGCGCCGCTTCCACGAATTCGCGTTCACGCGTTGCCAGCACTTGTCCACGAACCAGCCGTGCGTAGCCAACCCATCCACCAAGCGAGAGCGCAAAAACTAAGTTGAAAATTCCCGGCCCGCGAAACGCCACGAACGCGATAGCCAGAAGGATTCCAGGAAAGGAGAGAAATGCGTTCATCACAATTACATTGACGAAGCGGTCGATGGCTCCGCCGTAGTAGCCCGCGATAGATCCAATGATCAGCCCAAGCACAAGGGATGTGACCACGACACAACTGCCCACCAGCATGGAAATGCGCGCACCATAGATGACTCGCGAAAGAATGTCCCGTCCTAATTCGTCGGTGCCGAACCAATGCGCATGCGATGGTCCCTGAAGTCTCATCGGCAGGTCGATTACGGCGGGATCTTGCGGGGCAATCCAGGGAGCAAAAAGAGCGAACACCACAAACATTGCGACCAGCACGATTCCCGATGCCGCCAGCGGATTGTGGCGAACACTCCTGCCAATCCTCCGCCCGGCTTGCGAAATATTTTCGCCGGGGCGAGCCACAGCCGCGCCAATGGACATGACTGAAATAATAAACGGCCGCTAGCAGATTTCCAGTGTGAATTTTGCGACTCGCAGGCTCAGAACTCGAAGTATCCGGCGGATTCTCCCTGGCGGCTGTCGCCCTCCGTGCCAGTGGCGGGCAGGAGAGGCGTGACGCCCCTCAGATCCTCCCAGGCAGCCTGGGTTAAGGTGGGCTCCGAGCCAACCAGGTCGCGCATCATGTCCCATGCGGCCATGTTGAGAGCGCCGTCGGGGGGTGGTCCCATGGCCAGCGATACCGAACATTGCGGACAGAACGAAATGCGCTGCGCCGAGGACTTCTGCCGCGGCCTGACGCCCACGGTTTGCGCAAACATGTAAAGCGCAACCGATTTGTGTCCGGTCTCAATCTGGCAGTTGCAGCGAAGACACCGCATTTGTTCCAAGATTTTCTCCTGCTCGGCTGTGGATAGGATTTTGTCCTTGCGAAGCCGGCGACCGCAAGTATGCAGGAAGATTCCGCCGAGAATCAGGTTTAAGGTTTCAGGGTTCAAGCTTTTAGTCCAATTCAAATGTAAGTTTCGGCAAGAATCGGAGCCTTGGTCGAGAACCAAACTGTGTTCTAGCACGCCGGCCTTAGTTCGGGCATTGTGTTGCAATGGGCGTCAGAAGACCCGCGGGGTTTAAAGGGGGAGCACCGTCCGGCGGGACAGAAACGCAAGCCGAGGGCAAATTCATTCCTTTATCACGGCTGCGCAAGCTCCGGGACTGCGAACAGGTGGCAGCAGTCTGCTATCGCATACGGTCAGAGCAAATCCAGTTTCTCCTAGTGCGCACCCGCAGCGGCAGACGATGGACGTTTCCCAAAGGCAGTGCCGAACGCGGGCTTTCTCATGCCCAGGCCGCGGCTCTGGAAGCGTTCGAGGAAGCGGGAGCTCACGGACGCATCGAGGAAGTGGCCTTCACGAATTACCGCCGCCTCGGTCGCAACGGAAACGACTCGTCCACAGACGGAAGCATCAATGCCCATCTCTGCGAGGTGGTTCGGCTCAGTGCTCCGAAAGAATCCAGCCGGGACCGCACTTGGTTCCCGGTCAGTGAAGCCAGACACCGCTTGTGCGAAGGCCGCACACAAAAACAAGCGGCCCAATTTGTTGGAGTCATTGACCGGGCGGTGGATCGCATCCGGTGGAGCGTTGTTGGCTCGCGCGCGAATAAAAACGTCCGGCAGTTTGCGGGCGATATTGCCCTCACCACACAGCCGTACATCCAAGCCCGGAGCCGTGGAATAGACGCTCTGCAACAAGTGAAATTCGATTTTTCTGAAGTCTGCGGGCGGATGCAGCACGCTTCTTTCCAGAACGGCCATTCGCGCATGAATCCGGCTACAGGCAGTTCGTTGCCGCGAGTGCGTCAGCGTGAGAACCTGCCTTGCGAAATCCTGGAATTTGAAACCTCGGGAAAATTGAAGCTTCCGAACTGA
>JASIEN010000100.1 GCA_030045935.1 Candidatus Sulfotelmatobacter sp. | reverse complement strand
GCTTCGACTAACGAGTTGAACATGAGGAGCTGCAGCCGATCCAGGATCCTCTGTGATCGTCGCAAATGTTCATTAACCAGTTCGACCAGGCTGGAAAGCCCACTCAGCGTTTCTCGCAGCTGCCCAGTGTACTCGCGGCTTTTTTCCTGGAGCCGTTCAATGTGCACCAGCTGAGAGGAAAGTTCCCGTTCCTGTTGGAGCACGGCTGGACCGATCGTCATCATCTCCGACGCGCTGAGCTGCTGGATTTCGCTCATACAGCGTTTGATCTGCGATGTCCAGTTGGCCACCGTCTGCCTGACGTTTTCTAACTGGCATAGCTGAACCTTCAGTGCTCGATGGACTTGTGCGGTAACCCGGTCATTGTTCTCCTCGGCTGTAACTCGCGATGCGATCAGGCCAAGCGATTTGTGCAGATGCTCCAATTGCTGGCGCGTGATGTCGTGCGCCTGGATGGCAGCCACTACGCCGGCAACTTGCACAGAGGTTTGCCTGGCCGCGCTCTGGAACTGCGCCGGAATACTGGCCTGCCGGCTCAAATCGTCTTCAATCGCGTGTAGCGTGTTCCCCATGTCTTCTTCCATGCGCGCCATCTCGTGTCCTAATTGCGGCAGACTGGTGGCCAGCGCCATTTTGGTCTCTCGCAATGTGCGCTTGCGGTTTTCGTTGTCCGCGGCCAGTTCCCTCGTCTGCCCGGACAGCGATTTCGAAAACGCCGCCAGTTCCTGCGCCAAAAGGTGGAAGTCTCCACCGGCGTTGCCCAGTCGCGCGACTTCGACGTCCGTAAGAACGCTCAACGCCCGGAGATGGTGCGCGATGGCCTCCTGGTTGCGCGTGATGCCGCTCAGCTCTCGCAGCAGCTTCTCTTGATCCACCAGCCTTTCGAGGACCGCGCTCGCCGCTTCCAGCCTTTGCCCCAGAAACAGTTTCATGCTGGCGCATAGTGCCTGTACCTTGGCCAGCACTGCGTCCATGCTTTCTTTTTCCACGCAGCCCACGATCGTAGACGCTTTCTGCACTACCGCCTCAGCATCGGCAGCGAAACTCTTGAACGCGTGGGCCGCCGAACTGACTCCCGCCTCGCTCGCCTGCCCCAGTTTTTCCAGTTCCTCTCGCGCTCCGGCCAGGGCTGCCAGGAGTTCCTCCTTGTGCTGTGGCTTCATGGAAGCGGGCCTCGCCCCATCCCGGTTGCCGTCAACTCGCCGCAAGACGCCTCGCTGCACACGAGAAGCCTGCGGCCAATGAACCGACTTCCTCCACTAAGACCCAGCTCTCTTCGCATGTTTTCGCCAGGGTTGCCGCGCTTCCCTCACTTGGCCGCCGCCAGGATGGCACCCGCAATCATCGGCAGCGGCAGCACGCGATCGACTGCATTTCTCTTGATCGCCTCGTGCGGCATGCCGAAGACTACGCAGGAGTCTTCGTCCTGTGCGATGGTTACGGCTCCCGCCTGCTTCATTTCCAGCATGCCGTTGGCGCCGTCATCCCCCATCCCCGTCATGATCACGCCGACGGCGTTCTGCCCGGCATAACGTGCCGCCGAGCGAAACAGCACGTCGACCGAAGGGCGATGGCGCGACACCAGTGGCCCATCCTTCACGTCAACGAAATACCGCGCTCCGCTGCGCTTCAGCAATAAATGATGGTTCCCGGGCGCGATCAACGCCCGCCCACGCAGGACGGTGTCATTCGGTTCCGCCTCTTTCACCGAGATCTGGCAAAGGTTGTCCAGCCGCTGGGCAAAGGCGCGGGTGAACAGCTCCGGCATGTGCTGCACGATCACCATGCCGGCGCAGTCGGCGGGAAGCGCCTCCAGCAGCACTTTGAGCGCCTCAGTTCCGCCCGTCGACGCACCGATGGCAACCACTCTCTCCGTGGTCTCGATCATCGCGCCACTGGAGCGCGCCAGAATAGAATCCGCTGTCAGCTTGGGCTCGACCACGTGCTGCGAGTGACGCTGCAAGCGCGCCCCGGCCGCCGATTTCACCGCCTGACACAACAAAACTCGTGAATCCTCGAGGAAATGTTTACTCCCGATCTGCGGCTTGGCGATAATCTCGACCGCTCCGTATTCCAGCGCTTTCAGGGCGCTCTGCGCACCCTCCTCCGCCAGGCTCGAACAGATCACCACTGGAATCGGATGCTGCGTCATGATCTTGCGCAAAAACGTCAGCCCATCCATGCGTGGCATTTCGATATCAAGCGTAATCACATCCGGAACTTCGTCGCTTATCCTCTCGGCGGCTACGAACGGATCGCCCGCGGTCCCCATCACTTCAATCTCCGGATCGGACGAGAGAACGTCGGTCAGGGTCTGGCGCACCACCGCGGAGTCGTCCACGATCAGGACACGAATTTTCCCGCCGCTCATACTCCTCCACCTGTGAGCAGCAAACCATCGTTCTGACTCAGCCGCCGCAGCAGCACTTCTCCAGTGGCGGTGTTGAATTGAATGGTGCGTCCCAGCGGCCCGCCGACATCGAAAGCGAGCACACGGAATCCTTGCTCTCGCAGCACTTCCATTGCGGTGTGCCAGTTCTGATGTCCCACGGTCTCTTTCCACGACCGGCTCGGATGGACGGGCAGCACGTCGGCCCCTCCGAAAACTTTGATCTGTAATTCCTCGCGCGTAGCCCCGAAACCTTCGAATTTACTCACCAGATTACAAATCGCGAAATCCACATAGCGATAGCCTTCGACGCCCATGACCTTGGTGGGAGATTTGGGCAAGACTCCGTGACAGAGTGCGCCAATGCCCAGGCGAAAGCTCCAGAAGGTCACACCTACGCACGACCCCAGCACGGTGCGCAGAATCGCCGGCTTGTGCGCCACGTGGAACTCCCCCGGTTGCAGGTAGACCTGGGGCAATTCAACTGCGAGTTGAGCCATGGCTCTCCACCTTCTTGTAAATCGCTGCTGCCACCGGAGCGAGCGGGACATCCATGTGGTGCAAGCTCTCCGAGTGGCCCACGAAAATGTAGCCGCCCGGCGCCAGTTGGCACGCCATTTTGCGAAACAGCTGCTCCTGCGTGGGACGGTCGAAATAAATGACCACATTGCGGCAGAAAATGATGTCTGCCAATTGTGGCAATCGAAATTCATCCATCAGATTCAGCCACTGGAACTCAATCGTCTCCCGCAACTCCGGCACGACCCGCAGCAGCTGGGACCGGCGGTCGCGGCTGCGCATGAAGTACCTGCGCCGGAATTCCAGGGGCACGGGAGCCAGCACGTCAGAGTGAAATACCCCGCGCTTCGCCTTCTCCAACACCACCGTCGAAATGTCCGTCGCCAGCACGCGAAAGCGAAAGCCGGCGTGCGATCGGCCATAATCGTCGAGCACCATCGCTAGCGTGTATGGCTCTTCCCCGGTGGAGCAACCCGCGCTCCAGAAGAACAGCTCATGGCTGTTCTTGTTGCTCGCCATAAGCTCCGGCAGCGCCTTCGCCACGAGGCGGTCAAAGTGCTCCTTCTCGCGGAAAAAGTCTGTCTTGTTCGTGCTGACCGCGTCGATCAGGTGGCCGAGTTCCTGGTCGTCATGATCATCGAACAAGTACTTGCAGTACTCGCCATAGGAACCAAGCTTGAGCGCCGTCAGCCGTCGTCGCAGCCTGCCCTCGAGCATGGTCTGTTTCTCGCTGCTGATGTTGATGCCCGAGCGCTCGTAGATCAGACTGCACAGGCGTTTCAAGTCCTTCTGCGAAAGACTGTCGGTGCGGCTGCTCATACATGCCCCGAGAGCTACTCTTCATCCCTTCAGCTCATGCGCTTGCCTCCGCCAGCGCACCAGCTTCCGCGTTTTTCACCACGGCCACCTCCTCCACGGTAAAGACGCGGTCGATATC
>JASIEN010000099.1 GCA_030045935.1 Candidatus Sulfotelmatobacter sp. | reverse complement strand
CATCCTGATAACAAGCTTCATCTGCTTCTGGACCGTTGTGGCCGCAGAATGAAACAACTGAACGTGCCAACCTTGCGGGACTACATCCGGCGGCTGACCGACAACACAATGGGGCATGCCGAACTGATCGCGCTGCTGAATGAGATTACCATTGGAGAAACCTGCTTCTTCCGCAACTTACCCCAACTGGAAGCCTTCCGCCGCATCGTCATTCCCAATCTTCTAAGTGCGAAACTGAAATCGGCACAGCATTTTTTGCGCATCTGGAGCGCCGGGTGTTCCACGGGAGAAGAACCCTATAGCTTGCGCATGTTGCTGCTCGAGGAAAGGCACACCAGCCTCAAAAACTGGGATATTGAGATTATTGCCACCGACATCAACCAGCGATCTCTGGCGCAGGCCGATGCCGCGGTTTACGACGAACACAGCACCCGCAACCTGCCGGCCCTCTACCGCCAGAGATATTTTTTCCCTCTCGAGGACAAGTTGCAGTTGGCGCCTGCTGCGCGCGCCAATATCAGCTTCAGCCGTCTCAATTTGTGGGACGATGCGCGCATAGCCACGATGCGAAATATGGATGCCATCTTCTGTTGCAACGTGCTGATCTATTTCGATTTGGCCTCCAAACGGCGGGTCCTTAAGCACTTCTACAAAAACCTACTGCCGCACGGATATTTGTTTCTCGGCCAATCGGAGTCGCTCTTTGGAGTAGTCGATGATTTTTGTCTGGTCCATTTGCCCGGCACTACGGCTTATGTGAAACAGGATGCTGCGTTAATTGGAGGGGATGGGATTGGAGGGGATGGGATATGACAATCGCTCTGGATGGCAGGCAATTGCTCATGCAACGTCTGGAAGACTTGCGACGGATTCCCACCATTCCGGCGGTCCTCACTCCTTTGCTTCGCTATCTTGAGCAACCGGTGGAGAAACTCGATGTGCAGAAACTTACGGATTTTCTGGCACAGGATGAATCGCTGGCCGCTCAGTGCCTGCAATTGGCAAACTCGCCCCTTTTCGGCCGCTGGCAACAGGTCCAGTCGCTGCGTGCTGCCGTTATCAGCCTGGGATTCAATCAGGTCGGCGACATTGCCATGTCCTGTGGGATTTTGAAAATTCTTCCCGGGAGGAATGGCGGACTGGATCCGGTTATTTTTTGGGAACACTCTCTTGGCTGCGCTTTGGTAGCGCGGCACCTGGCAAATAAAATCGATTTCGAGGATCCCGGAAAAGCCTACCTGGCGGGGCTGCTGCACGATGTCGGGATCATCGTGAATCTCTGGCTCTTACCGGACGAGTTCCGAGCCGCTTACGACATTGCCACGCATGAAGGCATCCCGCTGCACGAAGCCGAGCAACAATCCATGGGGTTTACGCATTGCGACAGCGGGCGCCTGCTTGCCGAACGCTGGGGCTTTGCGCCGAGTCTTATTGAAGTGGTTGCCCATCACCATTCCCCGCAGGAGTCTTCTCCGGCCACAGAATTGATAGCGCTTGTTCACATCGCAGACCTGCTCTGCCGCATGAGCGGACTCAATCATGGCTATGTGGAAGCACGGCAGGTGAATTTTCTTAGCGACGCCGGATTTTCCCTGCTCGCGCGCAATCATGCATCGCTAAAGCACTTCGACTGGGCGCGGCTGACGTTCGAGGTCGGTTCCTACCTCGATGAAGTTCATAGTTTGGTACGAACGATCTACCGCAGTTAGTAGCCCGGGATCGTCAGGAGGAGCGCAATCCCATCAAAGTGTAGTGATTTCCGGCCATGCATTACGAGTAAACCGCGCATGGGTGGGTGTGGAACTCAGGGCTGCTGAAGAAAAGATGATTCTGCAAACAACTCGAGAGATCTGATACCGCTATTTTGCCAGCGATTTCGCGTCCTGCTTACCCGGACCCGCTCACCTGCTTCGCCCAGTGCATCGCCTGCCAGTGGGCATCGGCCACTTCGCCTTCGTTTAATTGAAGCTGGCGGCTGAGCTCACTCACCGCTTGCCACTCCCCTGATTCTTGCGCCAGCATGAGTTTATAAAAAGGACGCAAGGGGCCTTCTTGTCCCAGCAGCGCGGACTTGCTCTCCTGATCTATAGGGACGTTCTCCAGCACCTGCGGCATCGGCATGTCGAGAATGCTATCCATAAGCGAGAGCATCCCCATCAGAAAGAGATCTGAGTTGCAATGAGCGATTTTGGGAGAGAGCAATTCGCAGAAACGGGCGCGCACGAGGGAGGCGAGTACAAGGTCCGTTGTCTTACCCTGGGCGGCTCCCAGAGTGGCCACCAGCCGAATCCAACGGCGCAGCTCACGCTCTCCCAGGATGGAAAGGGCATGATGCACCGATCGAATCTCGGCCGCGAAGCCGAACATGACGGAGTTCATATAACGCAGCAGACGATAGCACAGTGCCGTTTCGCCTTTTAGCAGATCTTCGATGTAAGGCAAGTCCAATTCGTTTTGCGAAACCGCCTTTAGCATGCGCAAGTAATTGATCCGGTTGGCGGGAATTTCGCGCGTCGTCAGAATTTCCGGGCGCCGAAAAAAATATCCCTGAAAATAGCAGAAACCGGCATTCTTAGCTGCGGTGAATTCGTCCGGAGCTTCCACCTTTTCCGCCAGCATATGGCAACCCAATGACGAATACATTCTCACCATGGCGGCCGCCTGAGCTGGCGAAGTGACCCGCAGGTCCACCTTGATTATGTCAGCCTGAGTGGTCAGGATTTCGCGCGGATCATTGAAGGCAAAATCATCCAGAGCGATCATGTAGCCGGCCTGCTTCAGTCTCTGGCAAGCTGCCATCACCAATTCATCTGCGGGCACGGTTTCCAGAATCTCGACCACGACCTGCTCCCTCGGCAGCAGCGTAATGTAGTCCTTCAGCAGAATGTCGCGCGTGCAATTGATGAATGCGCGGCGCCCGTCGCAAAGTATGTCAAGTCCGGTCAACGTGGTTGTGCTCAAGGTGCGGCGCGACGCGGCATCCACGTCTCCACTTCCGAAGAAGTTTTCCATCCCGTCGCGGAACAGAAGTTCGTAGCCGAACACCTTTTTTTCTGCCGTGAGAATCGTCTGGCGGGCGACAAAACGGGTGCCCGGCGGGGGCAGAGGCTTGCCTCGGTCAGGACTTAGAGCAGAAGAGGGTGCGGTCACTGTATGTCTATCGGCGCATCAGTCCCCGTAATTTAGCCCATTAGTTTTTTCTTAACCGATCTTGAGGTGCGACTTCCAGCCACTACACGACGAGCTTTTCGCTTCCGCCTAAAGGCTCTCCCTTCAACGCCGATGAAGAGTATTGGCGGCGTGCCTAAGACGGGTGGAATCTGGAGTCGGATTATCGACAGAAGGCCGCGACCAGAGGCCTATGGCCAAAGGCCTATGACAGGCAGAGAAGTTGAAAGGAAGGGAAATGAAACTCACTCTCGGAAAGAAATTGGGCGCAGGCTTCGGGACCATTCTCGCTCTGATGGTCCTGAGCGCCGTGATGGCTTACATGAAGTCGAGCGAAATGGGGCAAACCCAGAATGGGATTCTAGACGTTCGCATACCGTCGATAGCCGCGTGCAAAGACTTGCAAGCGGACCTGAATCAGGCTGCCAGCAAGATCCGGCAGGTAATCCTTGCCGGCAGCGATTCCGGCAAAAAGGAGTCGGCACAAAAGCTATTCGATACAGCATGGGAGAACATCGAGCGGGACATGTCCCAGCTGGAAGGGCTAGCGCCGAAATTTACCCTTCAGGAGAATCGCGATCGGTTCATGGAATTAAAGAGGCAGATTCCGGTCTATCGCGAAGCATTAGACGCGGCGGGAAAGAGGGCGGCCAGCGGCGAGCGGGATGCCGTGTCGCATGCCAGCGACGAGTTTAACGAAAAAGCCATCCCGATAAATGACGCTATTAAAAAGTCGCTCGGCGAAATGACGGCTTCCATCGAGGAGCTACTGAACGGGAACGAAAAAGAATTGAAAACGGCTACTCGGTCGCTGAACCTAACTCTGATGATAACCACGATTGTGGCAGTCGGCATTGGTTTCTTTGTTGCGACATTGCTCAGTCGCAGCATCTCGAGCGCTACTCAGTCTGTTCTTGTTCAAGCTGAGGCCATCGCGGCTGGCGACCTTACGCGGGATGATCTGAAGGTCCGAAGCCAGGACGAACTCGGCGACCTCACCGTCGCCATCAACAAGATGAACAGCAGCCTCAGAAGTATGATCCAGGCCATCACCGAACACTCCTTGCACGTAGCCAGCGCCAGCGAGGAACTCTCCAACACCAGCCAGCAAATCACCGCCAACTCCGAGGAAACTTCGGCTCAGGCAAAGGTCGTTTCCGACTCGGCACAGACGGTCAGTCAGAATCTGCAAACCGTTGCCACCGGCGCCGAGGAGATGGGCGCCAGCATCAAAGAGATTGCAAAAAACGCTACGGAAGCTGCCCAAGTCGCCACCTCGGCTGTGAGAGTAGCCGAGACTACCACCGCGACCGTCTCCAAGCTCGGCGATTCCTCCAACGAGATTGGGCAGGTCATCAAAGTCATCACTTCCATCGCCCAGCAGACCAA
>JASIEN010000098.1 GCA_030045935.1 Candidatus Sulfotelmatobacter sp. | reverse complement strand
TCGACGGCAACGCGGTTGATTCTTTCTGCCTCGATGTTGTAACTTTCTTCCGCCCGGTTCATCTCCATCTCAATCTGCAGGTGCAGACCTGCCGGGACCGAACTCACCTACCGCAAGGAGACAAAATGAAAAAGTTTTTTAGCTGTCTGATGTTGGCCTGTATGATCGCGGCTACGCTACCTACTTTCGCCCAGGACGCGATGAAGCAGGACAGCAGCAAGCAGGACACGACAAAGAGTGATACGGCGACGAAAACCGGCGCGAAAAAGAGCGACGCGAAATCCACCGCCAAGGCCAAAACCGCGAAGAAAACTACGACGAAAAAAGACAACACCATGAAGGACGATAGCAAGAAAGACAATACGATGAAGCCGAACTAGCTGTCGCGGTCGGTTGCTAAATAATTCGGGGCGCGGGCCATACATGGTCCGCGCCGAATTGTTGTGACGCGATTTCTGAAGCTCAGATTCACTAGCCGAAACGAGGGATATGAAGACTCTTGCGAGACTGCTTGTGGCGGCTTCTGTTCTCGCGCTGCAGCCTCTTGCTCTCAACGCCCAAGTGCCGGTCGACTCCGTCCGCAAGTACACCAAGCCACATCGGCAGGAGCTAATCCAGCAGTTCAGCGACTTCCTCTCAATCCCGAACGTCGCCGCCGACCCTGCCGGTCTGAAGCGCAACGCCGAGTTCCTGATCGAACAACTCAACCGGCGACACGTCGAGTCGCGGTTGCTTTCGCTTCCGGGCGTTCCTCCTGTCGTGTGGGGACAAATCTCAGTTCCCGGTGCGCAGCAGACAATCGTCTTCTACGCACATTATGACGGACAGCCGGTGACACCTTCTGAGTGGGAAAACGGCGCCCCGTTCACTCCCGTGCTGCGCGAGGTTAACGGGCAGCCTCGAATCTATGCGCGATCCGCCGGAGACGACAAGGCCGCCATATTCGCGCAGCTTACGGCACTCGATGCGTTGCGTGCGGCCAATATCCCAGTGCACGCCAACATTCGCTTCGTGTGGGAGGGCGAAGAAGAGGCTGGCTCGCCGCATCTGGAAGAAATTCTCAACGCCAATCGCGATCTGATCCACGGAGATGTCTGGCTGGTGTGCGATGGACCGGTCGACCAGAGCGGAAAGCAGACGGTTGTTTTCGGCGCGCGCGGCGACACCCATCTCGAGATCACGGTTTACGGTCCGCATCACGGACTGCATAGCGGCCACTACGGGAACTGGGCGCCGAATCCCGCGATGATGCTGGCGCAATTGCTTGCCGGAATGAAGGACGACGATGGCCACGTGCTGATCCCGCACTTCTATGACGGCATAGCTCCACTCTCTGCCATTGAGCGTGAGGCGTTGGCTCGCGCCCCGGTGAACGATCAATTGCTCATGGATTCGTTCTGGCTCGGGCATGTTGAAGGCTCAGGTGCTCACCTGCTCGACCTCATCAATCAACCGTCGTTGAACATCAATGGATTTTCTTCCGGGCAAACCGGGGCGCATGCGGCGAACGTGATCCCTCCGACCTCAACAGCGGATCTTGATCTCAGGCTGGTGGTTGGCATTGATTGGCGTGAGCAGCAGCAGCGCGTGATCGACTACATTCGTTCGCGTGGATATTTTGTGCTCGAAAGTGAACCCACGCGCGAGATTCTGAGCTCGCACCCCAGGGTTGCAATGGTCACGCGCGATCAGTGGGGCTACAACGCCGTGCGCACGCCGATGGACTTGCCCATCGCGCAAGAAGTGATTCGTGCCGTCAAGAGCGCACGCGGCGACGTTGTGCTTCTGCCCACCATGGGGGGCAGTGTACCTTTGGGGGCCATGCAGCGCGCCGCACAAACCCAAACGATTACGGTACCCATCGCCAATTACGACGACAACCAGCATGCTGCCAATGAGAATCTGCGCTTGCAGAATTTGTGGGATGGTGTGGAGACGATGGCAGCGCTGATGGAGATGCAATAACCATCTGGCGACTAATCATGTGCGAAATCCCCAATCGATCCCGGTCTGGCTCGCGGAATTGGAGGATGCGGCAAATTTGGCGAGAACCTCAACCACCGGGGATTCCCGAAGCCAGTGTTGCTATCGACGCTGTACAGTTGGCTTCCCGACGATGCCCTGCATCTCGAAAGCATACCCTTGGAATACAAGATATCGCCGACAGGGACAGGCAAGGCAACGCTTCAGAAACGGGTCGAGAGAATTTTTCGGGATCCCGTCACGGTGAATTCGGGCGATTGCGTGGTTGTAATTTATGGCAGGAAGGGCAACGGCGCGACCGGCAACGAAACTCAGGTGAAAGCTTTGTTTGGACCGTAAGAATCAAAGCCCCAAATCGAACCGCCTTCACGTGCTGATCGACGGTATGATCGAGCCGCGGTATGTCACGGACACGAATCGTAAACGGCGTATGCTGAATATGGCCGGCAACTTCTAGTCCGTAAGCAGACTCAGTTCGTTGTCAGACCGAAGGAGAGCGCTCATGTCTGTGCCAAAGCAGCGCTTTTACGCAATGCTGGTCGTAACTCTTGCCTTCGCGGTGGCCGGAAGCGTAAGCCCTAATGCCACCTATTGTGTGAACGCGTTCCGCGCGGAAGCCAAAATGCTGCCGGCGAAATTTCTTCCCATTCAGTCGCAGAATGCCAAGAGTCTGGGTGCTGGAAAGTTGCTGGTGGCCAGCCGCGAACTCGGTGATCCGCATTTTGCTGGAACAGTGGTCCTGCTGGTTCGCTACGACGAAAAAGGAGTGCTCGGGCTGGTTATCAACCGCCGTACGGATGTACCGCTTTCACAAGCGCTTGATCTGAAGGCCGCGAAAAACCGCTCCGACCCGATCTATCTTGGCGGCCCTGTAGGACACGAGGCAGTGTTTGCACTGTTTCAGTCGCCGAGCAAGATCGAAGGGGCTGAGAACGTCTTCGGTGGTGTTTATCTGATTTCTGATAAGGACGTCTTCGAACATACGATTTCGGCCCGGCCTGCGCCAGCTGTTTTTCACGTTTATGCGGGATACGCGGGATGGACACAAGATCAATTACGGACCGAGGTGCAATTGGGTGCGTGGTTCGTTTTTCCGGCAGACACCGGCACGGTATTCAATTCCGATCCGGATTCTTTGTGGTTGCAAATGATTCGGAAGACCGAGATGCAAATGGCGAAGAGCGGAACTTTCGCGGAAGATCCTTCCATCCAGCAGGAAGCCGAACTCTCCGGTGTTCCAGGCAGTTAATGCACAGCCGCTCCAACAATCGGCTGCTCTTGTTCTTCTTCCGCTTCGTCGTCCTGATCGCTCGCGTGTCCATATGGAGTGATCAAACCAGTCTTTAAATACTGGCGCAGGCAGCGCGGGCAGGGCACATAGCCTTCACGAGCAGCTTCGGCTGCGGTCATCGTACGCTCTGAATTAGGATCCTTGATGAATTTGCAGCCCGGCACATGAAACAGTTTTTCCCCGTCCGAAACGACCACCTTGAGATCCGGCGGAATACCCTTCGCCGGTTCCGCCTGCTGCGACTTCAACGGATTTCTGAATCCGGACGGATTGGCCAGCCATATGCCTCCAGCAATCAACAACAGCGCCGCTGCCGGAATCAGCCATGCCGACCAGTTCGACCACCATTGCCTCTTCGCGCGAAAATTCGACGCAAGCCCTCGCTCGATTCGTTTTTCGAGTCGAATGCTGAAACCCGCCGGCACCTCGAGCATGCGCTCATCGCCATAGAGCTTTACTACATTCCGCGTTCCCGCCAGCACCGATGCGCAACGCGGACACGTTTTGAAATGTTCGGCCATCTCAGCGCGTAGTCCGGGCTCAATCTCGCCATCGATGTAATTCGAAATCTCGCGCCACACCTGTTCGCAATTCGACATTTTCTGATCTACCATGGCTTGGTCCCTTTCTCGAATGGAAGCCGGCTGAACCAGCCCTGCTGCCATCCGGCGGCCAGCAAATCGCGCAGCATCAGCCGCGCCCGCAGCAGCCGCGTCTTCACTGAAGCGATGGAAATTCCCAGCGCCTCCGCCGTTTCCTGAATGTTGAGGTGCTCCATGTCACGCAGCACAAAAACCTCGCGATATTTCGGGTCAAGCGACGCCAGCGCCCTCGCCAGATGCTGGCGCACTTCCTTGCGCTCGAGCGCCTCCGAGGGAATCTCGCGCCAGTCGGCGAAATCGCGCGGCGCATAGCCGCTGTCGTTTTCGCGATGATCGTCAATGCCTTCCATGATCACCGTACGCTCCCTTCTGCGGCGCATCAGCGCTTCGTTGACGGTAATCTGAATGAGCCAGGTGCTGAAGCGCGCCTCGGCGCGGAATTGCTGGATTTTGGCCAGCGCCTTCAGCATGGCCTCCTGCGAGGCGTCTTCGGCGTCCTGCTCATTACGCAGAATCGCCAGCGCCGCGGCGTAAACCCGCCGCTCATACGGCCGGACGAGCTCGTAGAACAATTCCCGCTGGCCAGCCTGCACGGCCAGAATCAATTCACGCTCGCGCGCGGCATTCCGCTCCGAATTACCGACGGCAAGGTTCAATGAATTGCCTTCCATGCGCAGGTTGCGGACGCTCCGCTCCCCGACGTTCTCTGCGCTCTTCGCGGTTCAGGCTTTGAACTTAAGCCGTCGCTCGAACTAATACTCCGGATCTTTCTTCCATCCAGTCAGCATGGAAACGAAATTGCTCCATCCGTGCAGAATCACCATTACCAGATGTCCAAACACAAACAGCAGCATCGCCCACATAACCGCGAAGTGCCAGATGCGCGCGTAGTGGAATCCGCCCATCATCCAGGCCAGCCAGGAAAATTGAATCGGCTTCCAGACCGCGAATCCAGTCGCCACCGATAAGATGGCGAGCATGATTGCCGCGGTATAAGCCAGCTTCTGGAGCGCGTTGTAGGACTCCCGTAACGGCGGCTTCGCAGCAAAAAAGAAATAATGCTTCACCATCGGCCAAACGCCCGGCAGATCACGGCGCGTGAACAAAACCTGCCGATAGTTTCCGCTAAAAACCTGATATGCGAGATAAAGCAGACCTGTGCCGATATAAATCCACAGGAAAGTCATGTGCCACTGCAGGCCTCCGCCGAGCCAGCCGCCGATGGCAAATTGCTGCGGCCAGTGCAGCAGATCTTTTTGCGGAATCTTGGCCCTGAAGCTGGGAAACGCACGGAAAATCTGCAATCCACTGCCGGCCATCACGAACAGGGCAATCGTGTTGATCCAATGGCAGAGGCGCACGATGTAGGGATGTTCGTAGGCGGCGCGGGCAAGGACGATCGGCGGGTCCTCGTTTGAGTTTCTCTGGGTGATGTCGACTGCTGTGGTGTTCATTAATATCGCCTAGGCCGTCAGGGAAAGTTTCTTTCGTCCCTTCGGGCCTTTGTATCAGAATCTGGAACAGACCACGGCTACGAAGTGGGCCGCGTTCTCCCGCCTCTTCCCTTCAGGCACCGATCGCTACAACCCGTAAAACCACGAATACCCCTGGTCTTCCCAGTATCCCTCCCGATCGAGCACATTGGTGACTTTCAAGTCGGTCAAATACTTTGCCTGCTTGTAGCCGATCTTCGTCGGCATCTGCAGGCGCAGCGGTGCTCCATGCTCGCGCGTCAGCGGACGATCGTACATTTCGTAACAAAGCAAAGTCTGCGGATGCATCGCCGTCGCCATGTCCAGCGATTCGTAATAATCATCGGCGCAGTTCACGGTAATAAAGCGCGCCGTAGGATCGGCGCCAATCAGGCGCAGAAAATCGGAAAGCCGTGCACCGCCGAAACGGCCGATCACGTCCCATCCCTCAACGCAGACATGCCGCGTATTCTGCCGCACGCGTGGCAAAGTTTGTATCTGCGCCAGGGTGTAGTCGCCTGGGTTTTGCACCGCTCCAGTGACCGTGAGACTCCAGTTTTCAAAAATCACACCGGGATCATCCACGTCGTAAGTATTCAGCGGAAACTTGTTGAGCGGAGTCACTTCCGAATCGTCAAAGGTTGCGGCCAGATGGTAGGGCCTAAAAAGCCGCGCTTCCATCCAATCACTGAAGTGCAATCCCCTCTTCAGCAGCTTCTCTTGAAGGCCGGGAATAACGAACGCACCCAGCGCCAGTAGCGGCGTCAGTTTGAGCAATTCACGGCGGCTGTTCTGGCGGAATTTTTTCTTGTCCATAAGTGACTCGTGAGCACGCTCGCATCCCGCGCATTTATTTTGCGACACTAGAGATCGGATTCGCTGGGCATACAAAAGTTTCGACCGTTTTGAGCATGATGCGCGCAGTTTTTCTGGACAAGCCGGAACGCCGACGATGAACGATCAAGGACGCGAAGGAAGCGGGACGGTTCTCTCGGACTTAGCGAGGAGAAGCCTTCAAGCGGCATGCAAGAGCGTGCTGGAGCGCACCAAGAACCACGCCAAGAAAATTTTTGTCCAAAATAACGAGCGCCTCGATCTCATTGAGATCGAGGCGCCCGGGCAGCCCTCCCCCAGAACTGCTCAGTTGTGAAGTTACAACCCGGGAATGCTCTTGCAAATGGCACTCTCGTGCCACGCCGTGACCCGAAAGTGTTAGTTTGTTAATCCACTGTAAATACCTGAGTTAGGCGGATTTCGGGTGGTCGCGAGCGCCGTGCACATTTACTTGCACTCCGGTTCAGCGGAAGAAGAATCGACGGCGAGCGACAAGGAGCCGGGAGGAATCTGCTTTTGGGATAGCGGGGAAAAAGATGAGAGTTAATATCGATCGTTCGTGTCGATATTGAATCCCAGGATGGCGTTCACTTCCACCGGCTGAGCGCCCCGTGTCGCAGGACGGAATTTCCAGCTTGCCAGCGCGGCCATCAC
>JASIEN010000097.1 GCA_030045935.1 Candidatus Sulfotelmatobacter sp. | reverse complement strand
GTGAGTTTTCGCGACCAGCATGTAGATCGACGGCACCACAAAGAGGGTAAAGGCGGTGCCGATGATCATTCCGCTGACCAGCATGATACCGATGCTGTTACGTGCTCCGGCACCGGGGCCTCGGGCCAAAACGAGGGGGAAGTGGCCGAACACGGTTGCGGCAGTGGTCATGAGAATCGGGCGTAACCGCGTACTGGCTCCGCCGATAATGGCTTCGAGCTTGCTTTTGCCGCTTTCCTGTAATTGGTTGGCAAATTCCACCATCAGAATTCCGTTCTTGGAGATGAGGCCGACGAGGGTGATCAAACCTACCTGGCTGTAGATGTTGAGTGTTGTGAAGCCGAGGAACGAAAACAGCAACGATCCGGCGATGGCCAGTGGTACCGAACCCGCCAGAATGATGAAAGGATCACGAAAGCTCTCGAACTGAGCGGCCAGCACCAGATAGATCAGGATCGCCGAGAGAAGAAATGTACCCAGAAATTTGCTGCCCTCAACCCGGAGCTGCCGCGATTCGCCCGCGTAGTCGTAAGTAAATCCTCGCGGCAAAGTCTGCTTCGCCTGATCTTCCAGGAACGTCAGGGCCTTATCCAACGGAACATTGGGCGGAATCACCCCCTGAATGCGCACCGCATTCAACTGCTGAAATTTGTTGAGCGAGCGCGGTTCGGTGGTGGTCTTCAGAGTAGCGAAGGTGGAGAGCGGTACAAGCTTGTCGGCCGATCCTTTGACGTAGATGTGGGAAAGCTGTTCGGGCGTGAGGCGAGCGACGCGCTCAATTTGCGGAATCACCTTGTAACTGCGCCCTTGAATGCTGAAGCGGTTGACATAGTTTCCGCCTAGCATGGTGGAAAGATCCTCGCCAGCCTGGCTCAGGTCTACGCCTTGCGAGCGCAGCTTGTCGCGATCGAAAACCACTTCGGTCTGCGGCTGATCAAATTTAACGTCGGTATCGGCGTAGATGAACATGCCGCTGGCCATAGCCTTCTGCACGATTTTTTCGGCGAGTTGGCTGATCTGCTCGGGCTCGGCCGCCGAAACGATGGCGAAATCCACCGGGAAGCTCCCGCCCCCAGGCAATGGCGGAGGCGTGAGAGGAATCACGCGCACGCCCGCAATTTTCGATAGCTTTGCCGAGGATTCCACCAGCAACTGCTGAGCGGTTTTCTTGCGCTGGCTCCACGGTTTGGTGACCATGCCGCCGAACCCGCCACCAGGGTTGGTGATCTGAAAAAGACTCTCCGCCTCAGGAAACGAATGGTAAACATCGTATACCTGATCGGCGAACAGGTTGATCTGGTCGATGGTGGCATTGGCTGAAGACTGAATGACGCCGAAGACAACCCCCTGGTCCTCGTCGGGCGCAAGTTCATGCTGCGAGAACATGTAAAACGGAACCATCAGCGCGGCAACGATTATCCACAGAGTGAGAACGACTGGCCGATATTGCAAAGTGCCCGTCAACAGTCTGGTGTACGTGCTACGAACCCGCTCAAATCCCCGGTTGATAACGCCGGCAAAGCCACGTTCGGTGTCGCCGGCGCGCAGCAGCTTGGAACCCATCATGGGCGACAGGGTGAGGGCGACGATTCCGGAAACGACGACTGCGCCGGCCAGAGTCAGTGCAAACTCGCGAAAGAGCGATCCGGTCAGGCCGCCTTGAATGGCGATGGGGGCGTATACGGCAGCCAGGGTGATGGTCATGGCGATGATCGGCCCGACCAATTCTCGTGCAGCATCTCTGGCTGCGATGAACGGCGACTTGCCCATGTGCAAATGGCGTTCGACGTTCTCCACCATGACGATGGCATCGTCAACGACCAGGCCGACCGAGAGCACAATGGCAAGCAGCGTCAGAAGATTGATGGTGAAGCCCGCGACCATCATCAGAAAGACTGCGCCAATCAGCGACACGGGAATCGCGACCACAGGAATCAGCACCGACCGGAACGACCCAAGGAACAGAAAGATGACAATGATGACAATCAGCAGGGTTTCGCCCAGCGTGTGCAGCACTTCGTTGATTGCATCCTGAATGTACGCCGTAGCGTCATAGGGAATGCCGATCTTCATCCCCGCCGGCAGCTGCGCTCGAATCTCAGGAATTTCTTTGCGTACATTCTTGATCACTTCCAGCGCATTGGCGGTTGGAAGGACGTAAATTCCCATGAATGTCGCGGTTTCACCGTTGAAGCGGACGTCCTGATCATAGTTTTCCGCACCCAGCTCGACATCAGCAATTTCGCCAAGGCGAACGACGACGCCGTTCTGTTGCTTGACCACCATCTGCTTGAAATCTTCGGCGCTGCGCATATCGGTGTTGGCGATGAGGTTCACAGAGACCATCGAACCTTTTGTGCTGCCGAGCGCCGAGAGGTAGTTGTTCTTTGACAAGACATCGCGCACGTCGGAGGGCGAGACGCCGCGGGCTGCCATCTCGTCCGGCTTCAGCCAGATCCGCATGGCGAAAGTGCGATTGCCGAGAATGTCCGCCTTTTGAACGCCGCTCACCGCGCTCAGTTTGGGCTGGACCACGCGGGTGAGGTAGTCAGTGATCTGGTTCTCATCCATGTCTTTAGCGGAAAAACCGATGTACATGGACGCAAACTGACTGTCTGCCGTTTGCAGGTCGATCACGGGAATCTGTGATTCCGGCGGCAAGTCATTCCTCACCTGCGCAACTTTG
>JASIEN010000008.1 GCA_030045935.1 Candidatus Sulfotelmatobacter sp. | reverse complement strand
TTATCGGAGCCGTTCCTTCGTCGTGCCGGTAAACGTTATACCCAGCGAGATCGGCGTCGGTTACCGGATTCCAGACTAAATCGATGAATGGCTGTTGTCCGGACCCCGAGAAAACAGCCTGCAATCCCGTTGGCACAGCCGGAGGAAAGATATCATGGGCGAACACTTTGACCTCAGGCGTATCGTCACCTTCCACTTCAACCGGCGACCCTTCTTTGGCGGCGAGCACACTGACTACAGTTCCACGATAAAAATACGTGTCCTCCCAGACAATCGTCTGATCAAGAAATGAGGTTCCATCTCCTCCCCGCTGGGCCTCCTGAATGCTCGGTGTTTCGCTAGGGGCCTTGCCTACACATTGGTTCGCGTCAAGCTCTGCGATCCTGGCGTCGGGCCCACCCTGAGCAGAACGCCGGTAAATCCTGAACAGGTAATTCACTCGCGGAATCGCTGCGGAACGTTCCGGGCACTGCCACGAAATCATCACGCCCGGCGGCGTAACCTGCGCCGCAAAGGACTGGAATGGGGCTATCGTGGGAAGCAGCGAGACGCGCGTGGAATCTGAGAGTCCGGCGCCGCGATTGTCTGTATTCAATACTTCTACTGCGTAGACGGCCGAACCATAGGGATCAGACTCCTGGATCGATTTCGCAATCGTGTCCGTGAACGAGGCGGTTTGTTTCTGCGCTGCTTTCTTGCCGCCGCTGGGAGGATTCGCAGGCGGGGCAACTGTCCCGACAATGGTCTCGCATTGCTTTGCCGGAGGATTGGCCGCAGTCTGGTCCTTCCCGGAAGAGCTACCTGGCTTCTGGGCGGCCTTCGCATTCTCACCGGCTGAAGGAACGGGTTCATGAGCGCCAGCCTGAACGATGGTTCGGCAGACACTTGTTTTGCCCAGATAGCGTACGCTCTGCCGCTGCATTGTCTGCCGGGGAATCGTCCAGGTGAGCGTAACCTTGTCCGCTTTGCGCGCAGCCCGCAGATCCGAAGGCGGACGCGGCAACTCGAGCGACGGCGGCAGCGGCGGCCCAATCGACGCGCAGCCGCCTAAGCAAGCGCACACGCTGAGCAGCAACCAACTGCGCCGGAGCCACTTCACTACAAGAAGGGAGCCAGGAATTTGGTAATTTGGCAATCGGGTAATTTTGTAATTTGAAAACCTATGTGGCAGAGGCCTTTCAAAGTACCAAATTACCCGATTTCAAAATTGCCAAATCAAAAAATGTGCAGCTTGATGCTGAGATACTTTTTGGGATTTTGCCGGACAGCCTTGATCAGTTCACGCGACTCTTCCATCAACTTATTTGCGTTGTCATAGAAAGATTCATCCTTCAGGAATTTTCCCGCCGAACCTTTTCCCGCTTCCAGATCGGTCGTCAGCGCCGCCAGCTTCGTCATGGTCGTATTAATCTTGTCCGCGAGTTCCTCATCCTTCAGCAATCTTCCAGCTGTGCCCTTGCCGGCTTGCAGGTCGGCGCTGACTTGCTTCAGGTTGGCGATCGTATCGTTGGCGTTGTTATACAGCGTCGGATCTTTCAGGAACTTGCCTGCCGTTCCCTTACCTGCTTGTATGTCATCGATGACGGCATTCATCTTGTCGAGCGTAGCAACAAACTTGTTATAGGCGTCGTTGCTGTTGATCAACTGGCCGAGGCTGCCTTGGCCCTTGGCGACCTCATCGACCACTTGCTCGAAATCGGATACGGTTTTGGACAAGCGGTCATACAGGGCAGGATCGTAAATCAACTTGCCCAGCGATCCTTTGCCGCTTTCGGCAAAGGCCAGGATGCGGTCGGCGCGCTTGAGCAGCGCATCCATGTTTTGCAGCGTGCTCTGGCTGGCGCGCACCACTTCGTTGAAGTCAGGATGCACGTGCGTCTTAAGGGCATCTCCATTCTGGGCAGGCGGCCCGACTGCCTGCGAGCTGTCAATATCTAGATATGTCTCTCCCAGCACACCGGCAGTTTCCAGAGATGCCTCCGAATCGGTCCGTAGATCGAATCCGTACTTCGTGCTCACCTTCATGGTGACCTTCACAGGGGTGAGTTGCTTGTCTTTCTCATGCGTAATGACGATCCGCGTTACGTTGCCGATGTCAACGCCGCTTAGCCGCACCGGGGCGCCAGGGCGCAACCCTTGCGCATTATCAAAGTAGGAATACACCGTGATCCGCTTGGTGAACAGGCCGCCGGTGTTTGACATCAGAAACAGGAGCAGGATCAGCACGGCACTTGCAAATATCACCGTGATGCCCACGCGCAGTTGCGACCATTTGAGCTGCTTCTGACTCGGCAAAATGTCCTCTCAAACTCTGGATGCTGGGTGCAGATGAACAGGGCAACGCACCGCTTCCCAAGGCAGCATCATAACAAACTGGCACTGATTTACCCCGTGCCACCCAGTGTTCTCTGTGGTTTATCAACCAATGGCAAAAGCAACAACGCAACAAAATATGCAGCTACGCCGCAACCGAGAGCGGCGTTGAGTCCAAATTGAATAGCAATGATAATAGCGAGCACGGACCCAAGTACGCTAGCGCCGGCATTCATGGCCCATGCCCACTCCACCGAGTTCTCACCCACGACGGCATCGCCCACCAGACCGCCCGCAAATCGGCCATTGAGCGCCCGCAACCCCGCCGGAAACGGCATTCCCATAGCCAACCCAAGTGGAATCAGCAGCACCCCGCTGATCAACAGCCGAAAACCGAACGCCAGCCTGACCCAGCTTTCGAGCAAATGCGGAAGCACGAATACGTCTGTACCCAGCGCCAGAATCACCAGCGCAATCGGCATCCAGACCATACGCGGATTGGGCAGCCATCGCTGGGATAACAGGCTTCCGACTCCGCTCGACAACATGAGCAGAAAAATAACCACCGTCAGCGCATACGTTGGATGCCCCAAAAAAAGCACGAAGCGTTGGATGAATGCGATCTCTACCAGGATATAACCGAGGCCGATAGCGACAAAATAAAGCAAAGGCAATGGAGATTGCCGCCCACCCCGGACCGCCAGCGGCAGAATGAGGAAAGCCAGCACCGCCGAAGCCGAAATCGCCAGGACCGCAATCAGCACGAGCACTCCCAGATTCACCTTCCAATCTATAGCACGTTGCTTCGTGCGCTCAGCCAGAATCTGGTTCGGCTTCAAGGTGAAGAAGAAGAATGGCGCGTTATCGGTGACAGGTGCAATGTTATATACATAGGTTTTCGCAAAACCATAGGGATCGTTGCTGGCGATTAATTCGGCAAAGGGATTGCGTTCTGCGGGCTTTGGGTCCGGCTGCGAAGACAATGCAGGCAGGTGAATGGGAGTGATCTGCGGATACCGTGCAAAATGCTCCTGCACTGCCGACACCTCTTCGGGGGTGAATGCAGTTTTCTTGGCGAGCACGACAACCGGAATCCCGTCCTCGTTGAGCGGTCCCTGCGAAGCCACAATGAAATTGTGTTCCGGATGCATCACACCCATCCTGTGCAATGCTGCCATCGCGACCGCGACCACGCGCAACGCCTCTCGCGGCTCGCGGAATTCCCAACGCGTAATGGCAATGATCCCATCCGGCTTCAAATGCTCGAAATATTCCCGAAAGGCCTCGACTGTGTAGAGATTGTTTTCGCTCAATGCAAACGCCCCTGCCGCGGTTGAGGCCCATGTATCGACCAGTGTCATCTGCACCACATCGAACTTCCGCGGCGTCGAGCGCAGATAAGAGCGCCCATCTGTAACGTGAATGTGGACTTCGGGGCGATCATACAAGTGCAGCGAGTAGTCCGCGTACCTCCCACGCATGATGGTGTCGGCGATGATGGGGTTGATTTCAATCCCTGTCACGCTGCGGCTGCCATTCGCTACAGCCCGTAACACATCTACGCCACCACCCGGACCGATAATGGCAAACTCCCCTTTTGGCCGCAAAACATTCACCAGCGCCGGCACAGCCGACATCAAAGCGCGCTCCCACCCCGAGCCGCGCCACTGCGCCACGTCGCAATTCATGATATAGGTCGAGGCATCAGCATCGATGACGATGGCCCTGGACTGGTCCTGGCGATCAACCTCGACTCGCGACAGCGCATTCCAACGCGCGAATTCCACCCAATCCTGATCGCGGGCAATGCCCTTCGCATAAACCACATCGATCAGGCGATTGGAGTGGTTGGCAGCAATCAGAACCAGCAAGCCAAGAGTCAGGCCCGCGCTCAATCTGGTCTCGCCTGCTGATTCCGACCAGAGCAAGGCTGCCAGCGCCATAGCCAGTCCCGCTGCCAGAATCGTATTCGGCCCGCCAACCCAATTGAGCAATGGCACCACCGCCAGGCATGCCAGAGCGCCACCGGTCAAGTCCGCGCCATAAAGCCGCGTCACCCTCCAGGTCTCGCGCGCAAATAGAATTGAGAACAGAAATCCAGTAAGAAAGAACGGCACCGCCGCTGTGACATACAGCTCCGTCAGACGCCGGAAATTCGCGACCGTCACATTCAGCGCGACCGGAACATGCAACACGATTTCCAGCACGATCACCACCACCATCGCGTTGGTCACACACAAACATGCCGCCAGCCTGCGCGTGCCGAATCCTGCCAGGCGGTTTTTCAGCAGGTAGGCGAAGACTCCGCCCGCCCCCAGCCCCAGCAGCGCAATCGAAATCGCGAGAAAGGCAAAGTGATAGAAGAGAATTACCGAGAACAGCCGGGTCAAAGCGAGTTCCAGGAGCATCGCAGAAAAGCTGCTAAGTCCCACGCCTAGAAGAATTGTTTTATCGGGAATTTCGGTGGACGAAGAGACGATGGGTGCGGTTTGCAGAGTCGCGGACATGACGGGATGGAAACCGCCAGTCTAGCAGACAAGGAAGAACCGCAATCTCATCGCACTGTAAAATTTACGACCGCTCCCAGCGCAACTTTCTGTCCCGCAGAGGGTGTTTGAGTAAGAATGGTGCTGGCGGGCGAGGGCTGAGGAGGAGGGCCTGAAGCCGTAGCCCCGTTCTCCGATTCCGGAGCCATGCTCACATTGCCAAGCCTGAATCCGGCATCTTGCAGCGTTCGGCTGGACGTGCCCAATGGCTGGCCGACAAAACTTGGCATTAGATATACATCAGCAGACGGCGCCAGGCTGACAAGCAAGCTCGTGCGTGGGGCTGCAACGCCACTTGCATTTGCCGGCGGGCTCTGCGCGAGCACTTGGTCGGCCGGCGTCCCGGGCAACTGCATCATGGCAACCGACGCCACATCCAGGCCGCGGCGCAGGATGTTCCACTCCGCGGCGCGCTCACTCTGCCTGGTTACATCAGGAATAACAACGCGCTGCGTTCCCATGCTTTGTGCCACTCGAACCTGCCATCCGCGCCGCACTTTGGTCCCCGGCTCCGGGATTTGAATCATGACCCGTCCTTCCGGAATCCGCGGGCTGTAGTACTGCCGTTCAATTTCCAATTGCAGGCCGAGAGCACTGACAGCACGCTCCGCATCTACCGGTGTCATGCCAACGATCGCAGGCACCTGCACCACCTGCCCGTGAATGGCAAACCGCATGGCGACCAATGCAGAAACCAAGGCCACCACGACCAGCAACAGCGCCAACATCGCAAATCGAAAAAAAGATTTCATTGATCAAAATGCGGTTTTAGCGCAGAACCTCCACAGTAATTTCGAGCGTTGAGCAATGAGAGCGCCCATTGCTCGCGGCTTATAGCTCTCAGAAGACATCTGGCAACGGAACTGACGAGGTAAACTCGTGGTTCCCTCAGGGGCTAAAGCCCACATATTTGCTTCGTCCGACGGCACGGCTGAAGCCGTGCCCTTGCACAAGCCCATTAGG
>JASIEN010000007.1 GCA_030045935.1 Candidatus Sulfotelmatobacter sp. | reverse complement strand
TACGAATTGGTTTTCTGCAATAATGCGCGGGGCGCTCCGCGGCGCAGCAGGTGGAAATATCTTCTCGCTTTTTTCACATCGCGTCCGATCTGCTCGCGCAAAGCTTCCACCGATGGGAATTTTATTTCGTCCCGTAGCCGATCGAGAAAGCAGATTTCAACTTCGCTTTCCGGCGTGAGTTCGATGGGATGAAAGTTCAGCAGGTGGGTCTCGACGGCAAATGATTCTGCGCCGAATGTAGGCCGGCTGCCGATGTTGGTGACGGACTCAAAGCGCTCATCGCCGACCCGTGTGCAGGTGATATAGACGCCATCTTGGGGTACGAGTTCTTCGTATCTCGCAAGATTGATCGTAGGAACCGTGTACTTCGATCCCAGCCCGCGGCCGCGCCCAGGATTGCCCAGAATGCAGAACGGCCGCGCCAGCAAGTGCCGAGCGCGGCTCACACGCCCTTCGGTGATCAGCTTGCGAATGTGGCTGCTGGAAACCATTTCTCCGCGCTGCTTTTCCTCGGGATAAACTCTTACCTCGAATCCCATTTCCTGCCCGAGGTGTGCCAACATATTCACGTCGCCGGCGGCTTTGTGGCCGAAGCGGAAGTTATACCCTTCGTGCACTTCGCGGGCGTGCAGCTTTTTCTTCAGAATGCGCTCGGCAAACTGGCGCGGGGTCATCAGGGAAAGATCGCGCCCGAAAGGCAAAAGCAACACGGCATCGATCCCGGTAGCTTCGAGCAAGCGCAACTTTTCCGGAGTCGGCGTAAGCAGCTTCATGGCGGAATCAGGTCGCAGAATCCTCGTCGGATGCGGTTCGAACGTCACGGCGATGGATTTCGCTCCG
The DNA here is from genome assembly GCA_030045935.1 of Candidatus Sulfotelmatobacter sp. Lineage (GTDB taxonomy): Bacteria > Acidobacteriota > Terriglobia > Terriglobales > Acidobacteriaceae > Sulfotelmatobacter. The sequence continues at coordinate 4,684 of JASIEN010000007.1, read as the reverse complement.
CCGTCCCGTGCCCGGCGGACGATTTCGTGCAGCACATGGGCGTGTGCCCTGTGCACTCCGTCGAAATTCCCCACACTCACTAGCGAGGGGCCGAAGTTCGCAGGGACGTCGTCGAGATTGTGGAAGACTTGCATGAACGGCAGAAAGCCATAACCGCCAAGATCCCCGAGTACGCCGAGAAAAACAAATTCGAAAAAGTCAGCTAAGCATTTCTCCGCGTCCTCTGCTTCCTCAGCGGTGATGGATTTTGTCTTTTGTCGCTTAGATTTCGAACTCGAGCTTCATCCCGTCATACGCCAGCCTCACGTGCGGCGGCAGCATTGCATTCGTCGCCTGATGCCCGAGATCGTGACAAATATGCGTGAAGAATACCCGCTTCGCTTTCACGCGCTCGGCGATGCGCACTGAATTCTCAACAGTCGAATGCGTTGGGTGAGGCTTATGGCGGAGCGCATCGAGAAAAAGAATGTCGAGGCTGTCCAGTTGATGGAACGATGCCTCGGGAATCTCGCTGTGATCAGTCAAGTAGGCCGCGCCGCCAAAGCGAAATCCGTAAATTTCGGCTTCGCCGTGAATCAGCCGTACCGGCTCGAATCGCGCGCCAAAAAGTTCAACCGGACCGTCGATGGGCCGCAGTTCGAGCTGGGGCAGGCCTCCGTATTTATAATCGGGATCAAAAATGTAGCTGAACATGCGGCGCAGAAATGCGGCAGCATCGGGACGCGCGTAGAGCGGCAACTTTGCCGGCTTATGCACGTAGCTCAGTGGGCGCAGGTCGTCAATGCCCAAAATGTGGTCGGCGTGCGTGTGCGTGTAGAAGACCGCATCCACGTGCGAAATTCTCTCGCGGACGGCCTGAAGGTAGAAATCGGGCGAGGTATCGATGATTACAACTTTGCCCGCGTACTCGATCATCACCGAAGGGCGCGTGCGGCGGTCGTGCGGGTCAGTCGAGTGGCAGATGGCGCAACTGCAGCCCAGCGTGGGCACGCCCATAGACGTTCCACTGCCCAGCACGGTGAGTGTCGCCTTCATGCGCGACCTCGCACGGCTGAGTGCCTATCTGTCATCTTCCGCCAGTACCTGTAGCCGCCCCGGGCTGGGGTGGACGCGACAAAGCGTTCATCACTTCCACATAAGCCATGCGAACCTCGTAAAGGCTGTTCTGCAGAAAATTCTGTTCGGTTGCCGTCAGGTTGCCCTTGGTTTTTTCCGCCAGCAATGCCAGCGTGTCGATGGTCTGCCGCGCCCCAATGATGTCGACCTGCGGCTGACCTCCTTGCTCATGCATGAGTCCAAGTTGAAGCATGGCCGTCATATAGAGCGACGCGAGGAAACGCTCGAATGTCATTTCGAAATCTTTGGCCGACCGGCCGCCGAGGCCAACACCTGCTTCCATATCGCGCGAGGACTGCTGGTAGGCGTCAGCCTGGGCCTGCTGCTCGGCTGCCGAAGGCGCCGGAGGCACGCTGCTCATCGGCGTCTTTTCTCGTACGGCTTCGGCAGCCGCTTTCGATCCGTCGCCGGGCTTTGATGGCGGAACGGGCGACGGCCCTGCCGATGCCTTCGGCGATTCGACCTCGACATCTTTTTCTTTCCGCAGTTCGCCTTCTTCGGTGAACATACGGCGATCGGTAACTGTAAAACCTGCGTCTGGTTTCTTCTCAGCCATAACGTCCTCAGGGATAAAGCGTGCTCAGTTGCAGACCTTCAAACGCCGCGACACGAGCCGTCATTTCGCAAAACTCAGCCAGACTCTCTTCAAGCTCGATGCATGACCGCTTCCGAACTATTCTGCATTGCCGAAGAATGCATAGGCAACTGGATCACAGTAGCCTTTGCAGTCGCGATCACGACCTCACGCCCGGGCGACCCGAACTCTCGTCGAATATATCCGAGAGCTACACATCGCTTGCCGTTCGGAGCGGGCACGACGCTGCTGCTGGTGACTTCTCCTATCTCACGGCCATCGACAACGATTTTCGCTCCCGGAGCGATCGCTGTCTCACCTTCAGCCATGAAGCCGGTAAATTTTCGATGCACACTGCCGCGCGAATGGATACGCTCGACAATTTCCTGTCCAACATAGCAGCCCTTATTGAAGCTCAGCGCACGAGACTGTTCAGTTTCCTGGGGCAGATCGCGCTCGCGAATGTCTACGCCATATAGAGGAATGGCTTGCGCGATGCGATGCATTTCCAGAGCTTCACTGCCGACTGGAACCGCGCCTGAAGCGATCAAAGCCTTCCACGTTGGATAGACCTGATCGGCATCAAGCCAAATCTCGTACATTTCCGATTGCGGATCGTCCGAGCGCACGACCGTACATTCAACGCAATCGCAATCGCAATCACATTGCAGACGGATGGTTTCGAGCTCTTTCAGCTGGGGAAATTGGATTTTCGCAGCGCTTAGTATTGCCCGCGCCTGCGGTCCGGCGACGCCCAGAGCAGTTTGGCCGGTTAATTCAGCGACCGTTACATCGTCCATGATGATGTAGTGGTCGAATGTGGCCATGATTTTTGCCAGCTGGCTATGGTCGGTTTCGACGACCAACTTGTCTCCCTCGTTGAATACGTACATATCGCCGAGAATGTGCCCCTGGGGATTCAGCAGAAAAGCGTAGATGCCGGTGTGTTCGGCCAGATCACGAACGTTGTTCGTGACCATGCCGTTCAACCAGCGTATGCGGTCTTTGCCTGTGATACAAAGTCGCACGCGGAAACCGAGGTCGAAGACTCCATAACCGGTCTGTAACGCTGCAAATTCGCGGTCGCGATCAGAGAACCTTGCAGCGGTGGTGGTTCCGCGGTAGTCGGCGGTGGCCAGTGGTTGCTGACTTTCCGGGTGCGCACTGAGCGTTTCTTGGAGGGAGGTGTAAGGCATCCAAACATATGATTATAGCGAAGTGGAGGATCAACAATCAGAAATCAAGCATCACCAATTACTCGAAACCACGCTATAATCGGCGCATGTCACCTGCACCCGGAGCGACCAAAGCCGTCGGAATGGTTCCCGACGAACTGAAATCTGAGCCCAGATCGAAAGGCCTGGCCACACCACGAAAGAAAAAACCGAAAGAACTCGCTGTCATCACCGAGTGCTGCACGGGTTGCGCCGGTTCGCCGGCGTGCGTGGAGTACTGCCCGGTGGAAGACTGCATGTTCTGGGTGCCAGATGAAGACCATCCGCCGTTCGGGCGCATACAGATCGATCCGATACTTTGCATCGGCTGCAAAAAGTGCCTCAGCAAAGGCCCGGATGGCTGCTTCCTCGATGGCTGCCCGTGGGATGCCATCGTCATGGTCGATACGGCCGAAGTGGAAAAAGAAGTCGGCGTGATGGCAATTTAGGAAGGTTTCAAAGTTTCGAGGTTTCAAGGTTTCAAAGGAAAACATCAGACCGTTAGGTCTTTGGCACTTTGAAAGCTCACCATTGCTTAACTTGCCTTTCTCTGCTGCTCCCCAGAGTGTTCTGGATTCTCTCCTGGTTCCGGAAAATCCGTGTCTGCTCCTTTGAGTAGCGGATCCTGGTCGCGATGGCCGAGTTGTTCGGAAAGTGCAAGATTGCCATCGTGATTGTGTTCGTCGATTTCGATCGCGCCTTTGGCACGATCGGGATCATTGTCGGAAATGCGGTCAGGAACGCGGGTCATTAAGAACCTCCCGGTATAAGAAACAAAGATCGATGCATTTTGGGGTACGGTCGTGCTTTCCGCGCCCGCTTATTGCCCAGACCGCGCATTGGTTGCAACCCCCAATTTGCGCAGCCGTTCGCGGGCCTGCAAAGCTTCATTGGACTTCGGATAACGCTGAATCACGCGGCGAAGCTCTGCTACGCCTTCCTGCTGCTTGCCCAGTTCGATCAGCGAAAATCCCTTTTTCAATTGCGCCGAGGCGGCCTTGCTTCCGGAAGGGAAGTTCTGCAGAACCTGATCATAGTTCTGCGCGGCCTGCTCGTAATTGCCCTGGCGGAACTGAATCTCGCCGAGATAGAAATAACAATTTCCCGCAAGATCGGTGTTGGGATAGAACTTGACGTAATCGGAGAATTCCTGCAGAGCGAGATCGTTCTTGTCGCCGTTATAGTCACGCAAAGCATTGTTGTACAAAACATCTGGCGGAGGCGCGGAAGCCGCCGCCTGCTGTTGGGCTTGTTGCTGAGCCTGCTGCGCTGCCAGCGACTGCTGTGACGCCTGCATGTCATCGAGCTGCTTACTCACTTTCGCGAGGCGGGCCTTCAATTCGTCGATACTATCGTTGAAGGCCTGGATTTGGCCTGAAACCTGATCGATGCGGGCACCTGAATCTGCCTGCTGTTTTTGCAGGGATGTCTGCAAGGCGGCGATTGAGCTAGCGAGCTTGTTTACCGTGTCGGTATCCTGCTCAACCAGGTTCTTCATCACGCCCATGCGCTCGTCAAAGCTGCGCTGCATGGCAGTCATCTGCTCCTGCAGTTGCTGCACCTGGGTTTGCAACTGGATCATTTCTTTGCTGGCGCCCCAGCCGGGGGTAACCGCCAGCCATAGGATCAGGAGCGCTGCAATAAGGGCGAAATGGATGCGTGGTTTCATAGGCATAACTCCCTGCGGGTATTCTAGATGGATTCAAGCGGCGGGCAGCGGGATTTATTCTGACAAGAATTTTCCCTGAGCATGAAAAAATCAGGGGCGAAGGCGGCTTCG
>JASIEN010000096.1 GCA_030045935.1 Candidatus Sulfotelmatobacter sp. | reverse complement strand
TCCACTCGGCCGAGCAGATTGCCCTCGCGGAACGGGTCACTGAAGGTGCCGGAGTAAGAAGTAAATGGATACGAAATCGGCACGGGAGTTTGCGTATTCTGCACGGTACGCTCGCCGTCCAGGAAGAAGAACAACTTGTCTTTGAGCACTGGACCGCCAAAATCACCGCCGTATTGGCTACGCTGGTAGGGCGGGGCGGGAGTGCCGGCAGGTACGGGCAAAGCCGCGGCGCCGACGGTACTATCGCGGAATTGGCCAAAGGCTTCCCCGTGGAACGCATTCGTTCCCGACTTGGTCGTTACGTTGACCGAGCCGGAAGAAGTCAGCTCGGTAGACATATCAAGACTGGCTTGACCGATGGCAAATTCCTGAATGCCGCTCGCGGGAATGTCGGTAGTAGTGGTTCCAACCGTTTCGTCAGAGACGTCGACGCCATCTACTTCGATACGGGCGGTTCGGCCGTAGCGTCCGCCAAATGAAATCGAAGAATAGCCTGCCTTGGTAGGATCGAAGTTCTGGCCGTCCTGAATTTGAACGCCCGGTTCGAGCTGAGCCAGGTCGAGGAAATTGCGGCCGTTGACTGGCAGATTCTCGATCTGACTCGCAGTCAAAACTCCCTGTACAGTTGCCTGCTCGGTATTGACCTGAACAGCGGTACCCTGCACCTCGACAACCGTGGTTTCCGAGCCAAGCTCCATTTTGAAGCTGCCGTTGGCCGCGTTATCGACTTTGACGTCAACGGTTAGCTTTGCCGTCTTAAAACCCTTCGCCTCGATGAGGAGGCCATATGACCCGGGAATCAGAGCTCCTGACGAATAGAACCCGGCATTGTTTGTGGAAGCGTGGATTGTCTGGCCCGTGGGACCAGTAATTGTAACCTTGGCATTTGGCAACACCGCCCCGCTGGCATCAGTGACTGTGCCGGCTATGCTGCCGGTAGAAATCGAGGTTTGAGCGAAGGCTGCCGGTAGAACAAGTCCACATAGAAGCAGAACGGCGACCAGACTCAATGACGGGAAACTAGGAGACGAAGACCTTGACATAGGAGCGTCCTTTCTAGTGAGGGGATAGGTTTTGACCAAAGGACCGCTTTTAATTCGCGCAAAACAATGACACACGACTGACGTCAAGACAAGCAAATTTCGAGCCAAGATAACAGAAGTCCGATGTTTGATTAAGCCCCTTGATATTCAATGGCTTCGCTTCGGCTCGGAGGAAGAAAGTCGCGGCTTCGGCACTCCCAACTCCCAAAAACCATATATCCGCGACTGAATACTGGAGATTCGGCAACTTCGGCGCAAGCGCTAGGCCCCACCTCGATTTCGAGGCAGACGGCTCTTTTCGTTGAGTCACTACTTCCCTTCTACGAACTTCTTGATCTCTTCGAGGACCCCGGGCCAGCCACTGCTGTAATCCTTGCGGGCCGTGTGCTCTTGAGCCAGACCGCTGTGGGTGACTTTCACCTTTGTGCCATTTGAGTCAGGAGTCAACTCCCACCGCACAACCGTGGGCCGCGACTTGTCGTCGTGCCAGTTTGCGATCCACGTATACGCAAGCGAGCGCGGAGGATCGTACTCCAGCACCTCGCCTTCGCAATGAAACTTGCTCACGCCGTTGACGTTGAGCTTGCTTTGTTCGGTGTCATACGTCCATCTGCCTCCGCGCCGCGGCTCCATCGCGAAGCTCTGAATGCGGCAGTCCGGGCTTGTCCACCACGACATCACTTGTTTCGGATCGATGAGCGCCTGAAAGATCCGGTCCGGGGGCGCTGCGATATGAATCTCGCTGACAACGGCGTCGTTATTCGGCGTGACGGTTGCTGTGGCCATGATTTGCTCCTGGTTACTTCTCCACAAAATTTTTAATCTGCTGCACCAGGCCGGGCCATCCCTGGGCATAGCCTTCCGCCGCTCCGGCAATCGCCGCCAGGCCGCTATGCGTAACTTTCAAATGCGTGCCGGTCTTTGTGGGTGTGAATTCCCAGCGCACAATCGTGCGATGCGAAGGATCGGAATGCCAGTTCGCATACCAGGTGTGCACCAGCAAACGAGGAGGATCCACCTCGAGGTATTCGCCGTAGTGCTCAATGCGGTCGACACCGGGTGGATGCTTGCCGCTTCGCTCCTTCGAAATAAAATGCCATTTCCCGCCCGGGCGCGCGTCGATGTCCCAGAGAATAATCTCGTAGTCTTTGCCTCCGCCCCATTGCTTGGCCTGCTCCATCTCGGTGATCGCTCGAAAAACGCGCTCCGGCGGAGCCGCAATTTCGATTTCCGCAACGACGGCGTCATTGTTGAGAGTAATCTGAGCGCTTGCCATTTACATCATCCTTAGACTCATGATTTTCAAAATCTGGATCGCAGCTCACCAGCAGTCTCACGACGCTTTGCGTGACTCAACGGTTTCACCTTTTTCCAGATAAGCCCGAATCCATCCCAGAATCGTCGGCCAGCCACGATAGCTTTCCGCCAGCTCCGGACGCGCTCTGAGGCCGCTATGCCGAATGCGCACCAGCGTACCATTGGGCGTAGGCTCTAATTCCCAGCGAACCGTGGTCCTCGCGTCGCCGGTCCAACTCGCGACCCAGGTATAAGCGAGCGCACGGGGCGGATCCACTTCCAGATATTCTCCGTAGACATGAAACTCTCCGCCGTCCATGGATTGCCCCTTGCTGCTCCACTTGCCCGCAGGACGCGTATCGGACTCGAATTTCTTGCTCCGGTACATCCCCTCCTGTCCCCACCACGCGGTGACCTGGTCGGGAACGATGAGGGCTTGAAAAACTCGCTCGGGTGGTGCGGCGATTTCGATCTCGCTGATGAGCACGTCATTGTCGGGAGTGATTCTACTGGTGGCCACGATGAGTTCTCTGGTAGATCGCGGTTTACATTTTTCGCCGCAGGTCGAACACTTCTTTCATGTCCTTGCCGTGATCGGCAAAGTGCCATTCCTCTATGTGGTGATTGGCGTCGAGGACAGTGACGACGAGGCGCTCCATATGTCCGGCGTCTGGGCTGGCAAGATTAGTGACGTCAAAAAAATTGAAGCTGATCGTCTTCGCATCAGGCGACGCGCCCGCCAGCATGCGTGGCTGATTGCCCGAACCGCAATAATGTGTCATGAGCAGGCGGTCGGGCCCGTCGAGATGGAACATGGTGACCATGTTGTCCTCACCGTGGCCGGAGATTTCGCTCATGACCGCCGAACCTCCGGACGTCGACTTGAATGTAACCTGAAGCGCGTCACCCTGGGAGTTCTTCCCTTCCCAGGTGCCGGCGAGCGATTTGAGCTGGTCAAATGACTTCTGCGCCGCGGTTTGCGAGAACGCGACAGACGCGGTTGCAAGCAGTAAGATCGACAAACCTATGCGAACGGATTTCATGTCAGTTTTCTCCTTTCACATTCTTTGCGGCCGGCCTATCTAAAGATTGCTTTCCAGTCTCCCTGGCGTATTCGGCTTCCACGAAATTCTTCAAGCTGGTCAGGTTCATGGTCCAGAAAGTTCGATAATGTTCAAGCCATTTGTCCACGGCCCTTAGCGGTTCAGGATTGAGTTGGTAAACGCGGTGCCGTCCTTCGCGGTGTTCGCGGACAAGGTGGGCTCGCCTCAGCAGGCGCAGGTGCTTTGAGATCGCCGGACGTGAAACCGGAAATACTCCTGCGATTTGTCCGGCGTGCTGGCTGCCCCGCCGCAACAGATCAAGCACAGCGCGGCGCGTGGGATCGGCCAAGGCCTGAAACGTGGCTTCCCGCGAGTATGTAACCGATCGGTTCCGCATAATGCGTAACCATACAGTTACGCGAAGTGTTTTGTCAAGAGGAAAATCGTTACGGTACCTAGGAGATTTAAAAGCGGTCTTTTCCCTTGCGGCGCGGGCGGTTCAGCTCGTCCGAAAGTGACGGTCCGCCGCGGAAGACTCCGCGAGTTTCTTCGAGAAGCGCTTCATGTGCCATATCGAGAAACACCCGGTGCACCCGAGTATCGTCGGACAGCTCGGGATGAAATG
>JASIEN010000095.1 GCA_030045935.1 Candidatus Sulfotelmatobacter sp. | reverse complement strand
TAGCCGTCGGCGCTCGTCGCGATGTAGACGATGATTTTGCGGCTGGAGCTCATAGCCAAGTGAACAGGTCCAAACTGCAAGTCTCGATTTGGCTGGAAACTCAGAGTTAGAGGGTAGAAGCTTTGCTTTACAGCTTCCCCAGAAAATCGAGCACATCCGGCTCGGTCCAATCCACTGCCCCGATGAATTTTCTACGGACGACACCAGAGCGGTCGATCACATAGGTCTCCGGCCAACGAAACGAGCCGTAGAGGTTGGCAGTCTTCTGATCGGGATCGCGCACCGTCAGCAGATTCACGCCATGCAGTTTCAGAAATTCGTGGTACGCATTTTCGTCTACGTCAATGCTGACTGCGAGGACCGTGATGCCTTTTGTTTTCATGCGCTGCTGCATCTGCACCAATGACGGCATCTCCTCGATGCAAGGTGGGCACCATGTCGCCCAGAAGTTCAAGACTACCACCTGCCCTTTGAACTGACTGAGCGAGACGCTGCGCTCGTCGTCGTGGATGGCGAAGTCAGGAGCGGGCGACCCCACGCGCGAGGGCCGGGAGCTGCTATAGCAGCCCCAGAGGGCTAGCAGCGCCAAAACAGACAGCGACATGAGGGAAAAACGAAGACCGCGCAGCACGTCTTTATAATAATCGATGGTGCGTAACCGTACATAATATGTGGCACCTCGTGAATGCGCTTTCGCTTCCTCACTTCGACCCCGCTGAACATAACTCAAGGAAGCGGCACTTATGCCGGCATCACGACCCTGGCGCAGTTCCTCAGGAAAGGCGGGCACGATGTCGATCTCATCACTCCAGGACTAAAGTTTCCTGTCTACACGGCGAAGCGCATCGTTTTCAACGAAATACTGCGGCGAAAGCATCCCCTTAAAGATGGCGCCATTACGGTCGGCTTCGACATGGATGGTTACTCACTAGCAGGTGGAAACCACGGCTTTCATGTCGCTTCTATCAAGGGCGTGATCGCCGATGAGATGCGTTTCGAGACCGGGCTGACACGTGCAACGATGCGCGTTCAAGCGCATTGCGAGAAGCTGCACGTGCGGCGGGCAAATTTGGTCATCGCGCCCAGCCAATACAGCGCCGTCCGCATTCGCAACCTTTACGGGATCAACCAAGAAATACGCATCGTGCCGGAGCTAATCGATCTAGCGGGCTGGAAAGCATTGCTGGAGCGCAATTCGGCGCCGGCTGAAACCGGCAAGTTCACGATACTGGCGGTCTGTCGTTTCTACCCTCGAAAACGGCTGAAGGTTCTGCTGGCAGCGACGAAACGCCTGCGTTCTAGAATTCCCTCACTGGAAGTGCGGATCGTCGGCGACGGTCCAGAGCGTCGGCGTCTCAAGTCGCTGTGCCACAATCTGGAGTTAGAGGGCACCGTGCGTTGGCTGGGCAATGTGTCCCAGGATGAACTCGCCGCAGAATACAATCGCTGCCATATTTTCTGTCTGCCCAGTGTGCAAGAAGGTTTCGGCATTGTCTTTCTGGAAGCGATGGCCAGCGGCAAGGCAATCGTAGCAGCGCATGCCGCATCGACCCCAGAAGTCGTGAAGCACGGAATCCTGGTAGATCCCGACAACGAGGCAGCCCTGGCCGATGGAATCGAACAAGCTTATCGCCATCCCGATATGCGATTCTCTTTGGCTGCGGCGGGGGCCGAGTGGGTAAGGAGGTTCAATGCTCCGGCGATTGCCGAGGCGTTTGTCCGCGAAGTGTCCCGACCGGAGGAACAAAGTAAAATGTTGAGGAGCCCAGCATAGGACGGAACCACCTCCTGGCAAGCACTCCTATGATCTATCTAACCCGCAAAGCCGAATTTTCCGCATCGCACTACTATCACAACCCAGAGTTCACAGCGGAAGAAAACCGGCGCATCTTCGGCAAATGCAATAATCCCAATGGACATGGCCACAACTACACACTGGAAGTGACCGTGAAAGGCGACGTCGATCCGCGTTCCGGATTTGTCGTTGACCTCAAACAATTGAAAGAGGTCATGCACAGGGAAGTGCTCGACGCTATGGACCATCGCTTCCTCAACAAAGAAGTGCCCGAGTTTTTGCACTCGATTCCCACAACAGAGAACATAGCGATTGCAATCTGGAAGCGGTTGGCCGGCAAGCTTAATCACGCTCAGTTACATAGAGTACGGGTTTATGAAACACCCGATCTGTTCGTCGATTTCTATGGAGAAGAATGAAGTGCAGGGACAAGACAAAAGCGAAGGCCTAAGAGCCAAAAGCTGAATTATGAAAGCACACCTCAGCCGCCGCTACCTTTTCTCAGCCTCTCACCGGCTGCATAGCGACAATATGTCGGCCGCCGAAAATGAGGCTACATATGGCAAGTGCAATAATCCATTTGGCCACGGGCATAATTACGTTCTCGAAGTCACAGTCAGCGGGCCGGTCGATGAGAAGACCGGTATGGTTTGTAACCTGATCGACCTCGATGGCTTTGTGTGCAGAAAAGTGCTGGAACGCTTCGACCACGAAAACCTGAACACATTGGCGGAATTCGCTGAACAGGCGCCGACAACCGAGAACCTCTGCATGCGGATCTACGAAATAGTGCAGCGTGACTTCCATTTCGCGCATCTGGAAAGGGTGCGGCTGGAAGAGACGATGATGAATTCGTTTGAGTATGCAGGCGGGGAGGGATTGGTAAAGTGAAAATTGAGTAATTCGTCATTGAGTAATTGGCGAATTTCAGAAGCGTAGGGGCTTGCAAAATTCCCCAATTGCTAAATTTCTAAATTGCACAATCAACTATGAAATCGACCATTCCAAATCCAGCCAAAGAACCGACTACACTGACCAGCGCCACCTTTGAAGACCTGGTGCGCGAAATGCTCGTCCGCCTGGGCGAGAATCCGGGGCGTGAGGGTCTCACGCTGACTCCTGAGCGAGTGCGTAAATCGCTTCAGTTTTTGACCCGCGGTTACACGGAGGATCCTGAAGCTCTGCTCAAAGGCGCTTTGTTCACGGTGAATTATGACGAGATGGTGATCGTCAAAGACATCGAAATGTTCAGCCTGTGTGAGCATCACATGCTGCCATTTTTTGGCAAGGTGCATGTGGCCTACATTCCGAACGGAAAAGTGATCGGCCTCAGCAAAGTTCCACGGCTGGTGGAGCTTTTTTCGCGCCGCCTTCAGATTCAGGAGCGTCTCACCACTCAAATTGCCGAGACCATTCAAA
>JASIEN010000094.1 GCA_030045935.1 Candidatus Sulfotelmatobacter sp. | reverse complement strand
ATGCTGGCGCGGCAACGGTTCCCTCATGCGGTGATTCTTTCGGGCGCGCGGGGCTCTGGCAAGTACACGCTGGCACTGATGCTGGCACAGGCGTTGAATTGTCTGGAGAGGCCTAAAACGAACGGCCTGCCCGATTTCTGCGGCCGTTGCGTGAATTGCCGGCGGATCGCGCTCTCTGGCGATCTTGAGGCGCGATGCGTGGAGGCCGCCGAAGCGCGAGAGGCTCTGCGCGAGACAGATAAGAAAGAAACACGGCTGTTCGTGCAGACTCATCCTGATGTATTGATCATCCCCCCCGACCCTCCGCAGATGATGATCAAGGTCGACCAGATCCGGCGGGTAATTGAGAGCGTCTATTACCGTCCTGCTGAGGGAAGAGAGCGGGTTTACATTTTTACCGATTCGGCATTCATGAAAGAAGCGGCGAATTCGCTGTTGAAGGTGCTGGAAGAACCTCCGGAGTTCGCCACGATTTTCTTGCTGACGGAAAATCCCGGTGAATTGCTGCCAACCATAAGATCGCGGGCAATTATCTTTTCTCTTTCCGCGTTGGCTGCAGGAGAAATCGATGCCTACCTGGCCAAACACCGACCCGAATGGAAGGCTTCACAGCGGGCGCTGGTGGCGCGGCTGTGCGAGGGCGCCGTCGGAAGGGCGCGCAGCTTTGACGTGGAAGCGTATGTCGCAGCTCGCTCGGATGCAATGGCCATTCTCGACTCTGCGTTGTCGGGCAGCGACCACTCCCGGCTCTTCAAGGTCACAGAAACTTATCGTTCCGGGCCTGAGGGGCGCGAGAAAACCGAACAGCTGCTGCGTACGCTGTACTCCCTGTTGCGCGATCTCATGTTTTTGAAATCTGGGCTGCCCGAGATGGTCTGCAATACCGACATTCAAACTCAGCTCGCAAAGATGGCCGAGACTGTCGAGTTCGACTGGATCGCGGCTGCGTCCGACAGGCTGGCCGAGGTCGAACGCGGCATGCGGCGCAACCTGCTGCGTTCACTGTCGCTCGACACGCTCAGCTTAGGGCTGGAGAAGGCCAGTTAGGCCTCAAGCGATTGTGGGTGCCCAAGTTCTACTGCCGCGACACATACTTTAGTCTCCTAGCTCTTTAGCAGGCCAGACGTCTAAATTTTCAACTGCCGCTACCTGCGCGGCATCTGACCTATTGAGGCGGTACGGCCTCCCGGGAGGGTATATGCGAAGTATGATCCTTGCTTGCTCGCTGCTGCTTTTGTCTGTGATTGCATTCGGCCAAGCCGCCGAGCGCGGCGTACCAGGTTTTTGTCCGTACGGATGCGGACCGTTCATCCCCATGCTTACCACGCCGAGCGTGTCGTTCGCCACGGTTTCGCCAAATCCGGTGGGGGCGACAAATGCCACTGGAGGGCTGTTCGCCGGCGCGAGAAATTCGACGCTGTCAGAGGTGAACGGCAACACCGACGCGGTCTACACGGAACCGGTGTGGAAGTCGGGTGGAGGTATTCCGCTGATTTCGCCGGCCGTGAATTCACCCGTGGGCGGGATGAAAATGCTGCGCCGGGAAAACCGAGAGGAACCTGCGCAGACGGCAGCCGCGTCCGCTCAGCCGTGGGTTTACTTCAGCTCGGCTGAACACGGCGACTTGGTAAGTGCAAGCGCAGCGACGGGAGTTCACCCTACAAAACGTGCCTTCACAAACCAGGATATCGATCAACTGAATCAGAAGAACGGCACCGTGCATTACGACAGCAAGACGGAAAAGATTCAGTAGGATCGAGATTTTTCCGGAATTTTGATTTAGCGCTGACTCAAAATACCTCGACCATCAGGCACATTGCGGAGCTGGATCATCTTCGGCATGCGCACAGCATGGTTTCATGTGGAACACACGTCCACATGGGACCCTAACGTTTGTCTCATCGTGCAACTACCATCTCAGGCCGACGCCGTAGAAATAATTGTAAGTGCCGCCTTGTGACGAAGGCAGGTTAGCGCTGAACGAGGAGAACAGCATGGAGTTGTTCAGGAAGTTGACGAACACATCCTGCTGCGAAGTAGCACTCGTTATGCGCAGGGTGAATAGTCCCCAGCAGGGATCTTGCAGCTCGCCAGCCCTACCGTACAGGTAAGACGTATCCGCCACGGCGGAGAGCGTGCCTTGGGCCATTTGGCTGCCGTGCGAGTCCGTGATCGTAATTTGGCCGGAGCTGGTAACGACGATGGAGGCGTCGCCCAAGCCGGGAGTTCCTGTTTCCCTGTTGTTGTTGCCGGTCCGGGCGTTGGTTTTCTGGTAATACATCGCCGTATAAATTCCAGCGAAAGACGGCTGGAAATCCTTGCTACCCGCCTTCAGTAATCCAAGAATAGTCCCATTCGGATTGTCGACGGCGAAGACTCCGTTGGCCGTGCCAAAAACGTAGTCGTAGTTGCCCGACCCTCCGGGATCAAGCATTTTGAGGAATGTCCCGGAAGTATCGAGCTGCGCATCGGCCAGGTCGAAGCCGCTGGAACTGAAAGGGCTTTGTCCGCCGTTGCCCGCGCGGAGGGCGCCATAAGGCCAGTAGGACGAAATCGCAGCCGCACCCTGCGGATTGATGGTGATCGATCCGATGTTGACACCACCTGACGTCCGGAGCTGCATGTAGTTGTAAGCCTGTCCTTCGAAGATGTAGGCCGAAATCTGTGTGCTCTCGACGGCGGTCACGAGGGCGAGCGTGTTGCGATTGGGACCGGTTTTGTCGGCCTGAATCAACACCGCATGGTTGGGAATCTCGTAGGCGTAAGTCAGGTTGCCGCCGGGGTTGTTCAAAGTGTAAGTGCCGTTGGAGTTGACGGTGTAGGGAATGGTGCCGCTCTCGCCGTTGGAAGCGTCGTTGTAAGTAATAGTCTGAGCGCTGGGGTTGACTGTAATGCTGAGGAAATCGCCGATTGACGCCGAGCCATGATAGTTGCGCAAAGCCGAGGGAGAGACAGAAGTATGCGGTGTAGCGTTGCAACCGGCTAGCAGGAAAGCCGTGGACAGAAGAAGAGCGGAGCACAATCGAATAAGGAAATCCTCATTTGTGGTTGGACGCATCGGAGGATGTATCGGCAAGGGGGATAAAAACTCTAGACAAAGGCACCGCATTGCAGTGCTCCGTGGTAAAAGGGCGGAGTCGGATTAACCGCTAACCACGTCGGCGACGCGCGGGAAATCAAATTTCCACCCCTTCGACTTCGCACAGGGCAGGCTCTATCCCAGAAAGCGGGACATGGAAGGTGGCAGCGCGAAGATGAGATTGCGGCAAAAGGCCGGGCCAGGCCCCCAACCAGCCGCTCGCGGCGTCACTTTCTCTTCTGCCAGGAATCAGATGTATGGGTATTTGATATGCGTGGTTATTGGAAAAACTCGTCGAACCTTCGGCGGTGGGCGCCGATCCCCTTACGTCTGATTGTGGGTTACGGCTTTATCGCACATGGATATTCCAAGTTTGTGCATGGCCCCGTGCACTTTGCAGCGATTCTGCACGCCCTGGGTGTTCCTGCGCCCGAGCTGATGGCCTGGGTCACAATTCTGACTGAAGTGGTCGGCGGAGCTGCAGTTCTTGCAGGTGCTTTTGTACCGCTTGTGAGCATTCCCATGGCCGTGGTTTTAGTAACCGCGATGTTTACCACCCAACTGCCATACGGTTTCCTTGCTATCAAACTTCAGAGCGTTACGGCAGCCGGGGCACAGTTCGGCCCTCCGGGCTATGAAGTTGACCTCCTGTATCTTGCTTGTCTCGCGGCTCTTGTCATCGGAGGCTCGGGACCTCTCGCACTCAGCGGAGTGCTGCGGCGACGGGCAACCCAGCCTCCGACAACGCAAGTCTCATCGCAAACCCGTCGAGCAGCTTAGAGCGTCATGTGGCCTCCTGTGGAAACTCGTGTGAGGGTCGTCACATATTCGCCCTCCGATCTATGCGACCCTGCTTCCTATTGTCATCCCGAGCAAAGGAAGACGATGCGCGAAGCGTATCGTCTTCCGGAGTCGAGGGACCCTGTGTTTTCGACGGGGGCCTTTCCGGTGCGCGACGAGTACATCTATTACGTTTACATCATGCAGAGCGTGTCACGCCACACCTTGTACGTTGGCATGACGGGCAATCTGCGCAAGCGCGTCTGGCAACACAAGAACCATGTGTACGAAGGATTCAGCGACGATTACAACTGCATTCGCCTCGTTTATTGGGAGAGCTTTGACGACGTCGCCAACGCAATCGATCGCGAGAAACAGTTGAAGCACTGGCGACGCGAAAAGAAAGAGTGGCTGATCGAGCGTAAGAATCCACGTTGGCGCGATTTAGCTGCCGATTGGTATGAAACAGAGCCTCGTGTGAAATGCTCCTCATTGTCATCCTGAGCGAAGTAGAACGATCCGCGGTGCGGAGCCTTCCCTCTCATTGTCATCCTGAGCGAAGTAGAACGATCCGCGAAGGGGATCGTTTCCTTTCATTGTCATCCTGAGCGAAGTAGAACGATCCGCGGTGCGGAGCCTTCCCTTTCATTGTCATCCCGAGCGAAGTGAAACGATTCGCGCAGTGGATCGTTCCCTTTCATTGTCATCCCGAGCGAAGGAAGACGATGGGCGAAGCGCATCGTCTTTTGGAGTCGAGGGACCTTGTGTTCCGCGCGAGCCGAGAGGATTGGCGGCGGATCAGCATGAAGCAGAAACACAAGGTCCCTCGACTGCGAGGCTCGTTCACAACGTGAACGAGCATTCTCGCTCGGGATGACAATGGGTAGGGTTGGGCGGATGCCCTGCCGCCCGCCCTTTCGCACAAAACGCGAAAGAGCCCGCCCTGAGGCGAAGGCCGAAGGGATGGGGTACCCTCTGTGGGAATAACGCAAACAGAAAACAGGGCCAGGAGGATGGGCCACCCGCCCCGGTACAATCAACTTTGAGGGTCATCGTTTGCTCATCGTGTTTGGGGGATTGCCCGGGACCGGAAAGACCACGCTCGCCAAGGCCGTAGCGAAGAGATACGCTGCTGCTTATCTGCGGATCGATACGATCGAGATGGCAATTCGCACAACCGAGGTGCTGCGGGAGGACATCGGTCCTGCCGGTTATGTCGTTGCCTATTGGGTGGCGGAAGAGAACCTGCGGTTGGGCCATGTCGTAGTGGCTGACTCAGTCAATCCTCTGCAGATCACACGCGAGTCATGGTCTCTGGTTGCGCGCAATGCGGGCGTGCCGTTGATTGCGGTAGAAGTGGTTTGTTCCGATCTGGTTGAGCACCGCCGGCGGATCGAAAGTAGGACGCCGGACCTCGACGGGCTCCCTCCTTTGACCTGGGAAAGTGTTTGTCACAGAACCTACGAAAAATGGTCCTCGCCTCACCTGGTGCTTGATACGGCGGGAAAGTCGATTGCCGAAGCTGAACAGGAGTTGATTGATCACCTTTCCACTGCCGGTCGCGTGCTGTCCACCCTTTCGCACAAAACGCGAAAGAGCCCGCCCTGAGCCGAAGGCCGAAGGGATGGGGCACCCCCGTGTAAATAGAGCAAACAAGAAGCTGCATGAAGGGTCTCCTCTCATGTCATCCCGAGCGAAGTGAAACGATTCGCGCAGCGAATCGTTTTATGGAGTCGAGGGACCTTGTGTCTTATCCCACGGCAGCCAAAATGAGCGATGAAGTTGAGAACGCTTGCTGATTTTATCTGCAATTGCAGGGGCTAGAGGTGAAAACACAAGGTCCCTCGACTGCGATGCTCGTTCACAACGCGAACGAGCATTCTCGCTCGGGATGACAATGGGTGGGACTGGCGGGTACCGTGCTGCCACCCTTTCGCACAAAACGCGAAAGAGCCTGCCCTGAGCGTGGTCGAAGGGATGGGGCACCCTCCGTAGGGATTAGTGCAAACAAAAAGCGAGGTCAGAAGGACGGGCTACCCGCCAATTTTGTCCTTGCCCAGGTTTTTTCGAATACTTTAGAGAAGGTTTCAATCAGTGCATGATCCTTCGTCCTGAACGCCAGTTCACGATCTCCTCCTTCGTCCTTAGAACGAAACGAGAATGCAGCCTCCTCGTCTGCTATCCAGAGGAAGCACAGCTCTTCACGCGAATTGACCTGAATCCTTGCTCCCGCGGTCTCTAGACTCTGCCGGTAGTTCTGCTCCTCTACAGCTAATGCTTCGATGAACTCTTCAAATTTTGTGGGAGGCGTCCCTTTCGAGAAGCATTCGTGGAACTCCTCTCTGTTTCTTATATTTTTCCAGTCCGGCC
Organism: Candidatus Sulfotelmatobacter sp.; assembly: GCA_030045935.1. Taxonomy (GTDB): domain Bacteria; phylum Acidobacteriota; class Terriglobia; order Terriglobales; family Acidobacteriaceae; genus Sulfotelmatobacter. The sequence continues at coordinate 278 of JASIEN010000094.1, read as the reverse complement.
TGAACTGGTTTTCCATACTCCTCCGCTGGAGGGCAGGGTCGTACACTATCATTCGGACTACGACGTGTTGGGTCTGAAAAGCCCTTTCCTGGATCTTAAGGAAGTAGCGTTCGAACTCTTCGCGATTTGAAAAACACCCATAGCCGCAATGGTCGACCATGATGTCAAGCCTGTGTTTTGCGCATTCCACAACGTCGGCGATCTCAGCTACGCATCCGGGAAAAGCGCCTACGTAACGCGTCTGAATAGAATTGATCAAATGCTTCGAGTGAAAGTAC
>JASIEN010000093.1 GCA_030045935.1 Candidatus Sulfotelmatobacter sp. | reverse complement strand
CTGTTTCCCGGTGAACGGATTAACCCCAACCGGCGCCATGGCGTTGACGGTGAATCAGAACAATTTCCAGGTCACGGGAACGCTCACCCTGACAGTAACCGCAAACGGCAATGTGCTCACCCTGAACGGCAACGTGACCGGGCAGGAAAATGGAACCCAGGGCACCCAACTCACAGGCGGGACGGTGACCGGTACCTGGACTCTGACCGGCACTGGCGCGAACAATTGTAACGACTCGGCGGGCGCAAGCGGCAGCTTCACCATGTGCCAAAGTGGCAACAACAGCAGCACTTGCTCTGCTACCGAATCGTTGGCCCAACCAGGATCAGCGGCTCAATCGGGACGGCGAGCGGGTTAGAACCAGTCGCTGCGATAAGCCACCCACCATGCGATGAACAGGATAGGGATAGTCGATGCCAGGCCCCACCAGATCGGCAGCAGAACGTCTGCCAGCACGCCGAGCACAATGAAGACCATCCAGAAAATCTTCCGTTCCATAGGCTCATTCTAGTTCCAGGTTATCGCGAGCAGGAAACACTTAGGAGCAGCACTTCCGTCATGTGAGCGGTCTGCTATACAGTGAGAGCCATGAAGCTGCACGAGATTGCCGCGGCAGTCCATTCCCGATTGCAAGGCGATGGAGAGATTGAAGTCGCGGGCGTGGCGAGTATCACGTCGGCCTCTGCGGACGATCTCATTTTCGTGGAGGACGAGAAATTTCTTGCCAGGGGACTGGAATGTGCCGCGGCCGCTGTGATTGCGGGCGAGTTTGCTGCGGCGGCTCGAGGGAAAACACTGCTTATTACAGATCATCCCAAACTGGCCTTTGCGCGAGCATCAAGGTTACTGGCAGAAGGGAAACAAGCTCGAACCGATCGCAAGATACACCAGACTGCCCTGGTGCATTCATCGGCCCGCCTGGGTTCCGCCGTCTGGGTGGAGGAAAGAGCTGTCATTGCTGAAGAGGTAGAGATCGGCGACAATTCGCGCATTGGTGGAGGGTGCAATATTGGCCGCAATGTGAAGATTGGCCGCGATTGTGAGATTTATCCGCACGTCACCGTTTATCCGGGAACGACATTGGGTAACCGCGTGACTGTGCATGCCGGGGCCGTTCTCGGCAGTGATGGTTTTGGGTACGTCCGCGATCCACAGACGGGGCGCTATGAAAAATTTCCCCAGGTTGGAAGGCTGGTCATCGAAGATGATGCGGAGATCGGCGCCAACAGCACTGTTGATCGCGGGGCACTGGACGAAACCCGTATCGGGCGCGGGACGAAGATCGACAACCTCGTCCACATCGGACACAACTGCCGGCTTGGGGAAAACGTGATCATTGCGGCGCAAACCGGAATCTCGGGCAGCGTGGTGATCGAAAATGACGTCGTGCTGGGAGGTCAGGTGGGTATCGCGGACCACGTGCGGTTAGAAGAAGGAGTGATTGTGGGAGCCCAAGGCGGTGTTCCTTCGCGAAAGATTTTGCGTGGTAAAGGTGTCGTTTTCTGGGGAACTCCGGCGCGCCCCATACATCAGTATCTGAAGCAACTGGCCGCCCTGGCCAAGCTCGGCGGCAAGAGGTAGACGTGGCAATTGTGGTTATCGGCGGACACTCGCGCAGCGTGGGCAAAACCAGCGTTGTCGCCGGGTTGATTTCCGCCTTGCATGAGTTTGATTGGACCGCCGTGAAGATTACGCAGTACGGACATGGCATTTGCTCGGCGAATGGAGCGCCCTGCGACTGCGCTACCGCCGATCACACCTGGGCGATTTCTGAAGAGCAGGATCGCAGCGGTAAATCAGATACTTCGCGTTTTCTGCTGGCCGGTGCGAAGAAAGCATTATGGGTCCGCACCGAACAGGGCAGGCTGGCCGAAGCCATGCCTGCGTTGCGGCGGAAACTAGATCCGGCGCGCGACGTAATTATCGAATCCAATAGCGTGCTGAAGTTCCTGCGGCCGGATCTATACATTACGGTGCTTGATCCAAGTAATGCAGACTTCAAAAACTCGGCTCGCGAATTCTTAGACCGAGCCGACGCCGTTATCCTCCATGTTCCAGATGAAATGAATGACGTGGCGTGGCAGGGTATTTCCCTGAAGCCGATAGCACATCGAGCGCTATTCAAGATAAGTCCTCCTACCTACATAACAACTGAGATCGTGGATTTTGTTCGGACGATACTGAATGAAGGTCTTAAGGTACAGCGTCAGAAGCAGGTACAGAGTCAGAAGCTGACAAATAGCAGCTGAGAACCGGCAACTGCTTTTTGTTATTCTTCCCCTTGCGGCAAATTCACTACAGCGCCTGGTTGTTGATAGCTTTGTCTTCTCTCTTGCAGGTGCTGATTTTTCCTCTTCCCGGTCTTTACGGGTTTTCCTGGATCGCGTTCGCTCCGCTCATCGTGGGCCTACTGCGGGCAAGGCCGGTTGGAGCGCTCGAAATCGACGGTTCGGTCAATCTGGAAGCGGCGAAGCCTGGGCAAGCGTTTCTGCTTGCATACCTTTCGGGAATTTTGTGGTACGCGGGAACCTGCTACTGGATTTACCACACCATGCGCCAATACGGCGGCCTCAGCGCCGCCATGGCGCTGCTGGCATTAATTCTTTTTTGTTTGTATCTCGGCCTGTATCACGGATTTTTCGGCTTGCTTATAGGCGCGGCAGCGAGACCGGGACGCGACAATCGCTGGGCATTAGCGGCAGCGCCTTTTCTGTGGGTTGCGATCGAGCTGGCGCGCACGCGCATCACCGGTTTTCCCTGGAACCTGCTGGGCACGGCCCAGGTCGATAATATTTCACTCAGTCGAATTACCACCCTGACTGGCGTTTACGGAGTTTCGTTTGAGATCATGCTGGTGAACGTGGCGATCGCCGCCGCGTTTCTCGTTCCGCGCAAGAAACGAAACACCCTGCTGATGGCCGGCCTTGCCGCGGCGATCGTGTTGCAAGCTGGACGTCTGGTTGATCCTCCACCGTTATCGCCTGATCATGCCGCCCTGCTGGTGCAGGAAAATATCCCAGTGGACGCGAACTGGACCCGCGATACATTCGAGCGAACGCTTGATGAGTTGATCGATCTTACTGAAAAATCAGGCGCGCTTCGCCCGAACGACTCCAAGCCGACGGACCTAGTCGTCTGGCCGGAATCGCCCGCACCTTTTTTCACGAGCGATCCTCTGTTTCGCGAACCGATCGGCCAGATGGCGCGGGCAATGCACAGTTGGGTAGTAACCGGAGCCGTCGGGAACAACCCGGCTTCTCCCGGGAAGTCGTTGGAAGTCTTCAATTCCGCCGCACTCATCGCTCCAGACGGAAACTGGACGGCGCGTTATGACAAAGTTCATCTCGTCCCGTTCGGAGAATATCTTCCGTTCCCCACCTTATTTGCGTTCGCTGGAGGACTGACCAAAGAAGTCGGTGAATTTCAGCCGGGAACTTCGCGCACTCCGCTGGATGCGGG
>JASIEN010000092.1 GCA_030045935.1 Candidatus Sulfotelmatobacter sp. | reverse complement strand
CAAGCAATCTGCCTGTTGCCGTTGATATACCTGATCTGGCGGTTTCTGTGGGTCAAGCTGGGTTTCATTAAGCCGTATTTGATGCGGCGACTTGAAACCATTTGTGGTGATGAGTCGTCCAACTGCCGTATCATCATTTCTTTTTTTTTGCCGACCAAATCCGAAGTCAGGGAGGTTTTTGTGGTTTCTTCAGGAGCCTCGATACGCCTTCTGTGCGCAGCCTTGGTTTTTGGAGCGGTAGCTTCCCACGCGCAGACTTACGCAGGTTCTGTTTCGGGCGGTCAGAGTCAAGGTGTTTCGACCGGAAATGGCGGGAACGCTTTTGCAGGCAGTGTGCCGACAAAGCTCATTCCGGGTCGCATGCCGCTCTCGCTCGAGAACGCAATTGATCTCGGATTGAAACACAACCTAGGGCTGCTGCTTTCGCGCGCCGACACTCACGCTGCGCGCGGACAGCGCTGGGAGGAGTTAAGCTCTCTGCTGCCCCATGTGACCGCGGCACCCTATGTGGCAGTCTCGAAGATCAATCTGGGCGAGCTCGGGTTCGGCGGTGTGGCCTCGGTGTTTCACATCTCGTCCGCGATCGGACCGTATTCTTATTTCGATGCTCGCGCGGCCGTAAGCCAAACGTTGTTCGACTGGAAGGCCATCAGTTCCGCTCGTGCCGCCCATGAAAATGTGAAATCGGCTGACTATACGCTCCTGGATGCTCATGATCTCGTGATTCTGACCGTTGGCAACGTTTACTTCCAGGCGATCGCCGACGAGGCGCGCATTGCAACGGATGAAGCCCAGGTCGAGGCGGCACAGGCGGTCTTTGATCAAGCGACTGATCAGGTCACCGCCGGCACAGCTGCGGATATCGACGCATTGCGCACCAAAGTCGAGCTACAGACCCGGCAACAGGAGCTGATCCAGGCAAAGAACGATTTTGCGATTCAGAAGATCACCATAGCTCGCGCGATCGGTCTGGCCCCCAACCAGGATTTCGAGCTTACCGACAAATCGCCGTACGAACCGATCGAAAACATCACCGTCGAAGAAGCATTAAACCGCGCGTATGCGTCACGATCCGATTATCGCGCCGCCGCCAGCACGGTTCGCGCAGCAGAGTTATCTCGCAAAGCGGCGGTCGCAGGATATTTTCCATCGCTATCGTTTGGCGCTGATTATGGAACAGCCGGACTTCATCCCTCGGACTCAACGCGGGTGTACGACGTTCGGGGGACGTTGTCAATTCCGATCTTTACTGGTAATAGCGTTCATGGCGACATTCAGCAGGCCGATGCACAGCTCGAACAGAGCCGTGAGAAACTGGAAAACCTGCGAGCACAGATCGAAGCAGATGTACGTACCGCGTTCCTGAACCTGCAGTCCTTTGCCCAGCAAGTGACGGTCGCGCAGAGCAACATCGAGTTGGCCGATCAAACACTTGAGCAGTCTCGCGATCGCTTCACGGCCGGGGTTACCGACACAGTCGAGGTCGTGCAATCGCAAGAGACAGTGGCGAGCGCGCACGAGCAATACATCTCCAGTTTGTACAACTATAATTTCGCGAAAATCTCACTCATTCGCGCCCTGGGTGCTGGAGAGCCGGGTGTGAAGGAATTCTTTCGGGGAAAATGAACATGGTGGAACAAAACGCATCTGCTACTGTTTCTGACGATACGGCAGCTTCAACGCCTCGTGCTGGAGACGCGGCAAGTTCGGGGCCTCGGCCACAGGATAAGTATTCGCCCACGGCACGCCGGAAGCGCCGCCGGAACCTGGTGATTCTGGGCTCCGCGGTGGTGGTGATCATCGCCGGCCTGCTCTTGTGGCGTTACTTCAGCAGCTACGAATCGACAGACGACGCACAGGTTGATGTTCACCTCGACCCGGTGAGCGCCCGCATTTCAGGTTACGTCGTGAAAGTCAATGTTGGTGATAACCAGTGGGTGGAGAAAGGCGACGTGCTGGTCGAAATCGATCCTACGGATTACCAGGTGGCCCTGGCGCAAGCACAAGCAAATCTAGCCAATTCCGAAGCCACCGCGCGGTCGCTCAACATCACGGTACCTATCACGTCGGTGAATTCAACCAGTCAATTGCAGTTCACTTCCTCGGGCATAGAAGACGCCCGCGCTGCCATCGCGGCTGCTGAGAAGCAATTGGCTGCCGCCCATCAGCAAGTGGAGGCCGTCGAAGCGACCGACGTGAAAGCCCAAGACGATCTCCGCAGATATAAGCTGCTCGTCGACAAGCGAGAGGTGTCACAGCAAATCTATGATCAAGCGCTGGCGACGGCGAGATCCAGCACTGCAAACGTCGCGGCCGCCATAGCCAATGAGGCGGCCGCGCAGCAAGTTGTGCAACAAACGCAGAGTCGCCTGACGCAAGCGGTAGCTAATCACGAGTATGCGCAGACGGGTCCGCAACAGGTGTCTTCCACCAAGGAACGCGTGCAAGCTGCGATCGCAGATGTTCAGGAAAAGCAGGCGCTGTTGCAGCAGGCAGAGCTGAATCTGCAATACACGAAGATCATTGCGCCAGACAGTGGCGAGGTGACCAAGACGGTTGTCGTCGGCTTGAACGTGCAACCCGGCCAACAGATGTTGACGGTTGTACCGCTGCGAGAAGTGTACATCACAGCCAACTTCAAGGAGACGCAAATGAAACACATGCGCCCGGGACAGAGGGTGCAGATTCATGTGGATTCCAGCGGCCGCGACTACAAGGGTCACGTCGACAGCATTGCGGGGGCGACGGGTCCGCTGTTTAGTGTGCTGCCCCCGGAGAATGCGACCGGCAACTACGTGAAAATCGTGCAGCGGATTCCGGTGAAGGTCGTGCTGGAGCCGGGCGAAAACCGCGACCTGCAGCTTCGGCCAGGCATGAGCGTGGAACCAACGGTGTATCTGCGATGAGCAACACCCCAGCAACTCCCGCTGTCGGGCAGACCCCATGGCAGCCGAAATACAATCCCTGGCTGATTGCAGGGGTTGTGTCTTTGGCAGCCTTCATGGAGGTGCTGGACACCAGCATCGCCAATGTAGCTCTGCCTTACATCGCCGGCAGTCTCGGAGTCAGCAACGACGACAGCACCTGGGTGCTCACCACTTATCTGGTTTCCAATGCCATCGTTCTTCCGATAAGCGGCTGGCTCGCCGTCACCTTTGGCCGAAAACGATTTTTTTTGACATGCCTGGCAATTTTTACCGTGAGTTCCCTGTTTTGCGGGACGGCTTCCAGCCTTGGGCTCCTGTTGCTATTCCGTGGGATGCAGGGCGCCGGCGGTGGAGGACTGCAACCGATGGCGCAAGCGATTCTGGCTGACACGTTTCCCCCGGAGAAACGCGGCTTGGCCTTCGCGCTGTATGGCATCACGGCTGTCGTGGCTCCAACCATTGGGCCGACCCTGGGAGGGTGGATCACATTCAATTACTCCTGGCGCTGGATTTTCTTTATCAATGTGCCGGTTGGCATCCTCACTTTGTTGCTGGTGTATCGGTTGATTGAAGACCCGCCTTACCTGAGCCGACTGAAAACATCCGGAATAAAACTCGACTACATCGGAATTGGACTTCTAACGGTGGGCATCGGCGCTTTGCAGGTCGTGCTGGATCGAGGGGAGGAGGATGACTGGTTTGGTTCACATCGTATTCTGACTCTGGCGATTGTGTCGGCAGTGTGCCTGGTCTCGCTGGTGATCTGGGAGTGGTACAACAAGCACCCGATCATCGAGGTCCGGCTCTTCAAAAATTTCAATTACCTGAGTTCGAACCTGATGATGTTCAGCTTTGGCATCATGCTGTTCAGCAGCCTGGTAATGATACCGCAGTTTCTCCAGACCTTGCTGGGATACACCGCCGAGTTAGCCGGGCTGGTCCTTTCCGGAGGGGGGCTAGTCGTCTTGCTCTGCATGCCTCTCGTCGGCCAACTTACAACCAGGGTGCAAGCGCGCCGCATTATTGGCTTTGGCTGGCTGTGCTTGGCTATCGGAATGTATTACTCCACCCAGCGCATTGACCTGGATAT
>JASIEN010000091.1 GCA_030045935.1 Candidatus Sulfotelmatobacter sp. | reverse complement strand
CCGGCTGGATTGCCATTCCCGTCCCGCACGGGGCGGGATGAATTGAACACCTAAATCAGCTGTTAGCTTCTAGCTCTCAGCTTTTAGCCAAAACAAATTCTGACACAAAGCCGATTCAACGCTCTTCACCAAATCTGGCTTCCGCCCTGGCAACTCACTCGGGCGCCGCTTCTCTGCAAAGATGCAGGCCGGGCAATCCGAATCTCCGCCGGGTCCACCATGAACATGCGCGTACGGATTGGCCGAGCTTTTGCTCATGCATGAAAAACCTAGCGCTTACTGAACTGGAAGCGCTTTCTCGCGCCTTTCTGTCCATATTTCTTGCGTTCCTTACCGCGCGAGTCGCGGCTGACCATGCCCTCGGACTTCAGCTTGCCGCGCAGTTCGTTATTGAACTGCATCAGTGCACGAGCCAAGCCGAGCTTGACTGCATCAGCTTGACCACGCACGCCGCCGCCCAGCACGCTGGCGATCACGTTGAATGATGCTGCCGTGTCGGTCAGGGCCAAAGGCGCCTTCGCGCTCGAGCGCTGCGCAGGAGTCACAAAGTACTCCTCGAACGCACGTCCATTAACCTTGAAATCGCCGCTGCCGGGACGCAGATACACGCGCGCAATCGCGCGCTTACGACGTCCGGTTCCGTAGTATTGAACTAACTCAGCCATGTAGCTTCCAGCTCCTAGGCTCTCGCCTCTGTTTTCAATTCCACCGGCTTCTGCGCCTGGTGCGGATGCTTCTCGCCCTTGTAAACATTCAGCTTTGACAGCATATGCGCCGCCAGCTTGTTCTTCGGCAGCATGCGCCGCACGGCATCTTCAATAATGCGCTCAGGCTGACGCGCCGACCGCTTCTTAAACTCTTCGGTGCGCAGACCGCCAGGATATCCCGTGTAATGCTGATAGACCTTTTGCTGGGCCTTCACGCCCGTGGTCCTGATTTTTTCCGCATTCACCACGATCACATGATCGCCAGTATCAAGAAATGGCGTGTAGCGCGGATTCTCTTTGCCCATCAGGATGCGCGCCACCTGCGAGGCGAGGCGCCCGAGCGTCTGCCCGTCAGCATCCACGACGTACCACTTGCGCACAATTTCCCCCGCTTTGGGGAAATAGGTTGACATGAAACTCTCCCAGAAATGATAAAAAGTTGCGAAAGAAAACCGCTCAGTGATTCTCCGGCGAGGACGCCAGACCATCAGGCGGGCAACCACACTACAACCAAGTCCTTAAGATACCGGAGCATGTGAGGAAATGTCAACGCTAGGTTACCGAGGGAAACTCTAGTCCGCGAAAAACTTGCGAAATACATCCATCTTCACTTGCTCTTTTGCCACCGCAGCGCCGATGCGCTGCATGTTGGAAATCTGATCGGCAGCATCCATCTCGCGAACTTTCACCGGATCGACATCGTTCAAGCCGAGTTGGTCCAGTCGTTGCCGGGTGAGTCCGATCGTGAAGCGCTGGTAGGTCACCAGCTTGTTTGTTCCAAGGCTTTGGCTTACGCGCGTCAGCACGGTTTCATCTGGAATTCCTTTCGCCGCACCGGACGAAATCAGTTCCGCTGTAGCGGAGCGCGCGCCGGGCGGCCGCTCGCCGATCAGGCGCATCAGCATGTTTTGCTGGAGGTTGGCTTCATTCATCAGTTCGTGAATCATATATGGCACCCATTTGAGTACCTCGTAATGAGTGGCTTTCCCTGCGGGAATCGTCACCGAATTGAACCCGGTTCCGAGAGAGAGCAGAAGCAGCCGATCAGCCCTGCCCGGCCAATTCAAGCCATACTCGGGAACCGTTGCCTCAAGAAAGGCCTGAAGTGCCGGATTGTTGTAGCTGCTTACGCCGCCGTCGATGAATTCGTAGTTCTGCGGCTCTCCATTTTGAGTGGGAATATCAATGGTTGCTGGCGGAAAATAGGTCGGGGCCGCGCTACTGGCCCGAACGATCTGCCACAGGCGCAACCCGGAATTCGTAGCGAAGAATTTGTTGCGGGGATTATTGGTGAAGAACCAATCGTTTCCTTCAGTTGCATTCTTGGCCACAATGAGGATGGTGGTGCGCAGGTCGTTGCTGCCCAGCGTGGTGTCCTCTCCCAGCACTTGTTTCAAGCGGTCTTCAAGCGGCCCACTGGCATACTTATGCCAGAACTGAACCGGTAAGAACTCGGGTGTGAAGATCTGCTTTCCATATTCGAGGTAGAAGTCGCGCAACTGAGTGGCTGTCTTCCCCATCGCAATGCCCGCCGCGAGAATTGCGCCGGTGCTGGTGCCGGCGACCAGATCGAAACGCTCGCAGAGCAGCTTTGAAGTCCCGGTAATTTTGTTGAGCTGATCTTCGATGGCAATCAGGCATTCGGCGGGAATGAGGCCAAGCAGGCCGCCGCCATCAATCGCCAGAATTCGCCGTGGGCGCTCGACAGGGACCGGAATAGTTGACATAGCGTCCATTGAAACCGCAATCTTAGCTCCTTCTGGGGTTCCCCGTCTGCCGGCCAATTCCCTCGTTACGAACTACGAACGCCGGCGCCGGTGAATTCGTTTCGCGGGTGCGAGGGATGACCGTTCAGTTTCTCAAGAATCGCCGGCGCCAGTTGGGAGACGTTGCCCGCGCCCAGAGTCAAAATCATATCTTGGTCGTTGGCAATGGCTACAGCCGAATTCGCTGCATCCTCGAACGAGGTTACGTATCGCACGTCGCGATTGACCTTCTCTCGAATCGCCCGCGCCAATGCTTCACCGGTTACGCCCTCGATCGGCATCTCGCTGGCGGCGTAGATATCGAGGACAAACAGAGAATCGGCATCGGCGAAAGCTGTGGTGAAATCCTCCATTAAATCGCGCGTGCGGGTGTAGCGATGGGGCTGGAAGATGACGTGGACTTTGCGGAAGCCGCATTGCTTCGCCGCCGCAAGTGTGGCTTTAATTTCGGTGGGATGATGGCCGTAGTCGTCGATCACGCTGACGCCCGCAGCCCGGCCGCGCAGTTGAAAACGGCGATCGACTCCACGGAATTGATCGAGCGCGGCGCGGACTGAATCGACCGGGATATCGAGACCGACGCCTACGGCAATCGCGGCAGTCGCGTTCAGAATGTTGTGAACCCCCGGCACGTGCAGCGTGAACTCGCCCAAATCTTTTTTCTGATAGCTGACTCGAAAGCGGCTGTACGGCTGGCCTTCGGCGTGCGCGACGGCCGAGGTTGCTTGGAGCTTGATCCAGAAATCTGAGCCGCGTTTGGTCCCGTACGTGACGGTTCGGCGTGGAACATCGTGCAGCAAACGCCGCAGAAGAGGGTCATCGTTGCAGGCGACGATCATTCCGTAGAAGGGCACGCGGTCCATGAATTCGACGAAGGTTTTCTTCACGTCGCGCATGTTGCGGTAGCAATCCATGTGCTCGCGGTCGATGTTGGTCACGACCGAGAGAATGGGCGAGAGCTTGAGGAACGAGCGGTCGCTCTCGTCGGCTTCGGCTACGAGATACTGCGACTTGCCCAGGCGCGCGTTTGAGCCCATGGCATCGACGCGGCCGCCGACGACTACCGTGGGATCAAGCCCCCCGGCCGCAAGCACCGCGGCGACCATGGAAGTTGTTGTCGTCTTGCCGTGCATCCCGGCGATGGCGATGCCGTATTTCAGGCGCATGAGTTCGGCCAGCATTTCGGCGCGCTGGATGACAGGGATGTGAAGTTCGCGCGCTTTGGCGACTTCGGGATTGTCTGCGGAAATGGCGGAACTGGTGACGATGACTTCAGCCCCGGCGATGTTTTCGGCGCGATGACCTTCGAATACAATTGCGCCCAGGCTAACGAGTCGCTGTGTTATGGCAGAACTCTTCAGGTCCGATCCGGAGACTTTGTAGCCGAGGTTCAGCAGCACTTCGGCGATCCCGCTCATGCCGATGCCGCCGACGCCCACGAAGTGGATTTGCTGAATCTTGGCGAACATAGAAACATTCAGTAATTGGGAAATTGAGTGATTTAGAAATGGAAAAGCCCCGGTTCGGATCGCCCTAAAATTACTCAATTTACCAAATTACACAATTACTCACTTCCCGCCAGCCTCGCTGCCATTGCGGCGATGTCGTGTGCGGCATTGGGATGCGCGAGGCTGCGCGCGGCTTCGCTCATTCCTTGCAGGCGCCGCGAATCCTGCAGCAATGCGGCGATCGTTTCCGCCAGCCAAACGCCTTCAAGCTTCGATTCTTCCACCAACACCGCTGCGCCGGCGTTCTGCAGAGCCATGGCGTTTACGGTTTGATGGTCGTCGGCCGCATGCGGAAACGGTACGAAAATGGCTGGTTTGCCGGCGGCCGTGATTTCCGCCACGGTGCTCGCGCCCGAGCGACAGACTAGCAGATCAGCCCGCGCAAACGCCGCCGGCATGTTGTCGATAAACTTGAAGACATCCGCCGACACGCCCGACGATTCGTATGCCGCCAACGCGTCATTATAATCACGCTCGCCGGTCTGGTGAATGACGTGAATGCCCGGCGCCTGCCGGCGCAGCTCAGGCAGACATCGCTTCATGGCTTCGTTGATCGCGTGTGCGCCCTGGCTTCCCCCGAAGACTAATAATGTCGGAGTGCCGCCGCGCTTTGGCGGAATCTCGAAAAATGCGTGGCGTACAGGAACTCCGGTAACCTCGGGGTGGCGAAAATATTTTGCGGTCTCTTCAAAATGTACTGCCGCGCCTGATACAAAACGAGCCACGACTCGATTCGCGAACCCCGGGACGACATTCGGCTCGAAGGCGAGCGTTGGGATATGCTTCACAACTGCGGCAAACATTGCAGGACCGGAGGCGTAGCCTCCTACGCCAATTACTACATCGGGCGCGAAGTCGTTCAACATGCGGCTGGCGTCCCAGACGGCGCGGGGCAGATCAAATGCCGTTTTTGCGCGAGTCATCAGGCCGACATTCTTCAGCGCGCCCACGCGCACCAGCTTGAGGGAATATCCTGCGGGCGGAACCAGGCGGTTTTCCATGCCGCGCGCGGTCCCGACGAACAGCACATCGGCACCATAAGTTTTTTTGAGTTCATTCGCGATGGCCAGCGCAGGGATGACGTGCCCACCCGTTCCGCCGCCCGCCAGAATGGCCCGCATGCAGTGAATATAAACCTAAAGAGTAATCAGCTCCCGGTATCATGCCGGAAGAATCTAAGGCGAACTCACTTGGCAGCAAATCTTGCGGGGAGTGGATTGTCCGGGCGCTCCGAGTTCCAGAAAATGGAAACTACCCACCAGCGTTTCCCGTCATTCAACAGTTGAATACTGTTAATTCCGCGCTCAAATGGCTTGCCGGTAGGCGCGTTGCGCGACTCGTAGCTGCTGAACACCTGCGTCATATTACCGTAGGTCTCCGGCCGGTTGACAATGGCGGATTCGTAGAAAGCCTGCTTCGCAAAAACCTCACTGGCATCGCGGATGAATTCGTCCACTCCCCAGGAGATTATGAAAATATTTCCAGCCTCGTCTTTACCCACCTGAGTGAAGCGGGCCTGCGGCAGAAACATCGAACGAAACCGCTTCCAGTTTCGCTCGCCCGCAGGCCCCGAAATTACGTCGTAGATTCCCCGCAGAATTCCATCCATGGTTTTAACGTCTTCCGGTGCGGGCGATGGAACTTTCGCGGCCAGCTCTGCCGGGCTCGAGATGGGAGTCTGCGGCGGTAATGGCAAGGTTGCCGTTTCGGATTTTTGCGCCCAGGCCGCATGGCAGAATAGAGCGCTAAAGGCAAGGTTTAGTAAGACGGCAGTTCGCAAGGTCTTCATGTCTTTACTCCGCTTGCTTTGTAATATTCAGCAGCACGCCAACGCAGGCCAGCGTCACAAAAATCGACGACCCTCCGTAGGAGACCAACGGCAGGGGAATGCCTTTCGTGGGCATCATACCCAGGACAACGCTGATATTGATGAAAGCCTGTAAAACCACCATGCTGGTTACGCCAACGGCCAGATATCTTCCGAAAACATCTTCGGTTCGCCATGAAGCCCGCATTCCACGCCAGAGAAAAATGGCGAACAACGCGATTACGGTAATTGCACCGACCAGGCCGAGTTCTTCGGCAGTCACGGCGAAAATGAAATCGGTATGTGGCTCTGGAAGGTAGAAAAGTTTCTGTTTGCCTTCCATCAAGCCGGTGCCGGTAACGCCACCGGTGGCGACTGCGATCAGCGACTGAATAATGTGGAAGCCGGCTTTCTGACGGTCGGCGTACGGGTTGAGAAACGCCAGAATGCGGTCACGACGCCAGCTTACGTGAAAAATGAGAAGGTAAAGCGGCACCATCGCTGCCGCAAAGCCATAGGCGAAGTAGCGTATGCGCAAGCCAGCTATATAGAAGACGCAGGCTGCTATTCCCGCGCAGGCGATGGCTGTGCCCAGATCTGGTTCCAGCACAATCAGGCCAAGCAGCAACGCGACCGGCGCGGTAGCGGGAGCGAGCGTGTTGCGCCAATCGTCCATGAAATTCAAATCCGAACCGGACGTGGCTTTCGCGCGACTTCCGAGAAAGTAGGCGAGGAAGAGAATCAAAACGGGTTTCGCCAGCTCAGAAGGCTGGAAGGAAAAGCCGCCAATGTGAATCCAGCGATGCGTGTTGTGGGAGCGGTCGACCAAGAATACCGAAATCAGCAGCAGCGTCGTAACACCCAATAAAGAAAAGACCAGCCCCGGGTGCTTATAACGGCGATAGTCGACGCGCATAGTGACCACCATGGCCACAATTCCGGCCCCAGCCCATATCAATTGCTTTAACAGAAAGGCATACGGAGAGCCGAAGCGCTCGCGCGCCATCACGGCTGAGGCCGAGAACACCATCACCAGGCCAACGAATACAAGCAGCATCGTTACACTGAACAACCAGCGATCGACATTGACGCGCTTTGCCATGGGAAGATCATTTCATCATGGATGAGGGGAAGGAGATTGCTGATTGTTGAAGGAGGATTGTTGATTGTTTTGGTGCGGCTTAGTTCTTTCCCCGCACAGACACAGAACACCCAGAAGAATCTTCAAATACCTTGTGAATCTGTGGTGAGCGGTGTGTCAGGCTAGCGCCTTGACTATTTCTTTGAACGCTCTCCCGCGCTCCTCATAGTTCTTGAACTGGTCGAAACTGGCGCAGGCCGGCGCCAGCAACACGATATCGCCCGGCTGGGCAACGGCGCTTGCCTTGCGTAGAGCGTTGTCTAGCGTTTCTGCGTGCACGACTTCGACATTCTTGATTTGCGATTCAATTTTTCCTGCCGCTGCGCCGATTGTGTACACGCGCTTCACTCGCTGCTTCAGCGGATTGTTGAGCACGCTGTAGTCACTGCCTTTGTCTTTGCCACCGAGGATCAGGTGAATGTTCGCGGGAAACGATTCGATGGCCTTTATGGTTGCATCGACGTTGGTGGCCTTGGAATCGTTGTAGAAATCAACTCCCCGAATGGCGGCCACAAATTCCAACCGGTGTTCGACGGCTTTGAAGTTCTGGACAGCCTCACTTACTTTTTCAGGAGGGCATTTCATCAGAGCGCCCGCGCATATTGCTGCCAGCACGTTCTCGAGGTTATGCGATCCCTTGAGAGGAATCTGTGAAGCCAGCATGATCTCCTGTTGCTGCTCACCCTGACGAAAAACAATGCTGCCATCACGCACCCATGCGCCTTGTTTGACCTCCTTCTGCCGGCTGAACCAGAAGACGCTCGCCTTTGTGCGCCCGGCCATCTCAACGCAGATGGGATCATCAGCATTCAAAATGGCAAAATCGTCGCCGCGCTGGTTTTCGAAAATACGCGCCTTGGCGTTGACGTAGACTTCCAGCGTGCGATGGCGATCGAGATGATCGGGCGTAACGTTCAGCACGACGGCGATCTTTGGATGGAAAGTCTGGATCGTCTCCAGTTGAAAGCTGGACACCTCGAGCACGATGACGGTTTCGGGGGTCGCACGCGAAGCGAGTGAAATAGCGGGCGTACCGATGTTGCCCCCCACTAAGGTTGGCAGGCCGCCGGCGATCATGATTTCGCTTGCCAACGTTGTTGTGGTTGTCTTGCCGTTCGATCCAGTGATTGCGATAGTTGGGCCGGGCAGGAATTGAGCGGCCAACTCAATTTCGCCAATCACCGGCTCGCCCAAGCTACGCGCCTGCTGAAGAGGTGGCGCATCGACGGGAATGCCGGGGCTGACAACAATCAGGTCCTGCCCCTTGAATGTGCGCTCGCCGTGGCCGCCGGTCTCGACGGTGATGCCGTGATCGAGCAGCACCGGAATTTCGTTGCGCAATTCGTCCCCGCTTTTAGTGTCGGAGACTGTTACTCGCGCGCCATGTTCTTTGAGGAACAATGCCGAGGCCACGCCGGATTTACCGAGGCCGACCACGAGCACACGTTTGTCGTTCAGTTCCATCGAGCTGCCGTTTTCACACCGTTTAAGTGAACTTCAAATCGCCGCTGATTAACGCGGATTCACACGGATTCGATTTTACGAAATTGCCATTTAATCTGTGTTCATCCGCGCGAATCCGCGCGGCAATGAAGTTCTACCGTAGCTTCAGCGTCGTCAGCGCAAACAGCGCGAATACCAGCGATGCGATCCAGAAGCGCACGATAATCTTCGACTCCGACCATCCGATCAGTTCGAAATGATGGTGGATGGGCGCCATTTTGAAGATTCGCTTTTTTCTCAGCTTGTACGAGCCTACCTGAAGAATGACCGAAACTGCCTCGATTACGAACACTCCCCCAATAAACGGCAATAACAATTCCTGCTTGATGATCACGGCGACCGTACCGATCGCGCCGCCCAATGCCAGAGAACCGACGTCCCCCATGAAAACTTCCGCCGGGTGCGCGTTGTACCAAAGGAACCCGATTGCCGAGCCGACCATCGCTCCGCAAAAAATGGTCACCTCGCCAACCTGCGGCATCTTGGGGATTTCGAGATACGTCGCGAAAGTGGCGTGGCCGCTCACGTAGGTCAACACAGTCAAGGCGCCGGCGGCGATTACAGTGCAGCCAATGGCGAGCCCATCGAGTCCGTCCGTAAGATTCACTGCATTACTCGAACCCACGATCACCAGCACAACAAAAGCCGTGAAGGGCAGAAAGGCCAGTGGCCAAACATGCCGAAAATGCTCCCAGCTTTGCACCACCAGATCGGGATGAAACTGCTTAAAGAATGGCACAACCATTCTGGTCGAATACATCCCGTAGGTCTGCATGGCGATCAGCATCACGGCAATTACGATGCTGGTGGCGATCTGTAGTCCCAGTTTCGCTCTGCCGGTCAGACCAAGATTACGGCGGTGCGTAACCTTTGTGTAGTCGTCGGTGAAACCAATGGCAGCAAAGGCACAGGTGGCGAAAACTGCGATCCAGACAAAGCGGTTGCTCAAGTCGGCCCACAACAATGTCGGGACAACAACGGCGATTGCGATCAGCAGTCCGCCCATGGTTGGAGTGCCGGCTTTTTTCTGATGAGCTTTGGGGCCTTCTTCGCGAATGTATTGTCCGATTTGAAATTCGCGCAGGCGATTGATGACGAGCGGTCCTACGATCATGGCGGTAAATAAGGCAGTGAGGCTGGCAAAGGCGGTGCGAAAAGTCAGATAACGAAAGATACGAAATGGCGGGACGTAATGTTGCAGCTTCAGGTATAACAGCCAGTAGAGCAATCCGCCTCCGAAAAGCAGCTGTCAGCTCTCAATCTGTTAGCAGTCGCAAATTCCCACTTCCCCCAAATCGGTGAGAAGTGTGGTGCCCCGGATCGAATTCAAGTCCATACCGCCGACTGGCACATGTTTTAGTGTGCACCATCGCGCCGCGACTTCCAGGTTTCCAGCGCGTTTTCCAACTTCACTCCCCTGGAGGCTTTTAGAAGCACGACATCACCCTGGCGCGCCTCGCGAGCGAGCCAGTCTCCGGCCTGTTCGGGGGTTGTCAGGAATTCCGCTTGCGCCCCCTGTTTTTTTGCTTCTTCGACCATCGCTTGTGCCAAGCCGCGGACACCAATCAGCACGTCAATTTTCTTTTCGGCAATGCTCCGACCCGCACGCTGATGCAAATCTTCTCCAGTCGAGCCCAATTCCAGCATCTCACCGGCAATGACGATGCGCCGTCTCGCCGGCATTGCCGCGAGCGCGTCGACCATGGCTGCAAGGGCCTTTGGATTGGAATTGTAGCAATCGTTAATCACCGTGATGTTGCCGAGTTGAAAAACCTGCCCGCGCTTTTCGGCGGGGGCCAGTGTGGTCAACGCTGCCAATGTCTCAGCCAAGCTCAAGCCTTCGTGCACGCCGACAGCAACGGCGGCCAGGGCGTTAAGTACGTTGTGCGCCCCAACAAGAGGCAAACTGGCATGCCCGCACAAGGCGTCGATTACTACGTCGAATTCCATGCCTTCCGCCCCGCGCTGCCTGATATTTTCTGCGCATACATTGGCTGATCGGAATGTGCCATACGTCACTACTTTCCCTTTGAAATCGCGGCCGAACTGGGAGACATATTCGTCATCCGCATTTAAGACCGCGACACCATGGGGCGGCAGCGATTCGATCAGCTCATATTTTGCCCGGGCAATTCCGGCGATCGAGTCGAAGAACTCCAAATGCACTGGTGCGACGTTGGTGACAACACCAATTTCGGGTTGCGCGATCTTCGCTAGGGCGCGAATCTCTCCGGCATGCGACATGCCCATTTCGATAACGGCTACGTCGTGCTCTGGTTCGAGTTTCAACAGCATAAGCGGGAGCCCGAAATGATTGTTGAAATTCCCTTCCGATTTCAGTACGCGAAGTTTTGTACTCAACACGTGAGCGATGGCTTCTTTTGTTGTCGTCTTTCCGGCCGACCCCGTCACGCCGACGAGTGGCCTGGCCCATTGCTTCCTCACCCCAGCGGCAAGGCATTGCAAGGCGAGCAGTGTGTCATTGACGGCCAACAATTGATGGTTGGGAAAATATCGGGCCAGCTGATCTTTGCGGACTACGGCAGCGACCGCGCCTCGTTCGAGCGCCTGCTCCACGAAGTCGTGGCCGTCCAGCCTTTCGCCTTTTACAGCAAAGAAAAGCTGGCCTGGCGCAACGGTTCGGGAGTCGATGGAATACCCTGTGGCAATCTCACTTGCGTAAAAGTCTCCCGTGGCGCCGGTGTACTCGGCAATTTTGGCGAGCGGAAGCTTCATGTGTGCGCTCCCGCCCGTGCCGGTTCACACTCGAATCCTACGGCGCGCAAGGCTTCTCGCGCCACTTCGACATCATCGAACGGAATA
>JASIEN010000090.1 GCA_030045935.1 Candidatus Sulfotelmatobacter sp. | reverse complement strand
CAAAGCCCAGGAATAAGCGCTGCAGCACCAACCTTACTCAGTTCGCGCCATCGGAAAGGACTTGATCGAGTTCTCTTGCTGAACATTCCGGTCGAGCTTGCGCAGTTCGAACACCTTCATGAACGGTCGAGCTGAGAACGTCAAATGTCTTGACGTAAGAACGCCCGTCAAGGATCTTTTCCAACCTCTCCGTCGCTTCTGGAAAGCCATTTGTAGCCCAAGCTTCGGCATCAGCCTCGTGTTCCCAGAAGCTGATGGTCGCTACTTCATCGCTGCCACGCATGGCGAGCACGATCAGATCCACAAAACCTTCCTGTTCGCGCAGCCAGGGAAGGATTCCCTTTTCGATGATATTGATGAATTCGGGCAGAGTGTTCGCTTTCAGACGAGCTGCCACCTTGCGGACAAACATTTTCACCTCGTTCGAGTCTGTTATTCCGGCTTGCGAGCGGAAATTCAGCCGCACGACATTTCGCTATACAAATGGTGATTCCAAACCAGGGAACGTTACAGCTTCTAATAGCAATTCTGGACGAGGGAGAACGCTCGAAAAGCCGCACGAACAACACTTATTCCACTCGAGACGGCGTGGCGGGCCGTAAGGATCCTTCCAGTTGCTGACGCACGTTCGCGATCCCATTTGCTACCGCAGTGGTGATGATCTGCTGATAGTCCGCCGAAGTGAGTTGTGTAACATCCGAAGCCGGCGGTGCAATTTCCACTGCCAACGCTGCCATCACCACATTATTCAAAGGCCGCAGAGGCGCAAGCAATGTCCGCACCGACACTTGTTGCTTCTTCAACTCTGTAGCCACGCTGCCGGCGACCGCCTGGCTCAATGAGAGGGATGGCTGCTGCGCCCGGCTCCACGATAGGAATGGTCCGCGATCCTGCTCGTCGGTATAAGGGAGAAGCGCCGTATATAGCCGTACGCCGGGTCCGTTCGAAGCGGCATGAATCGCAATGTACACTGCGGCGTTCATATTGTTGGCTAGGTAGGCGCGGTCATCCAGCGACAAATTTGCATCGGAATCGCGCAGCACCAGCGTCGAAATTCCACGGTTTTGCAGTTCCTGCCGCAACCGCCGGGCAAATGCAATAGTCACATCTTTTTCGGCGAGCGTGGAACTCAAAGCCTCGCCGCGATCAGCGCCCCCATGGCTAGCATCCACGATGGCGAAATAGCGCCGCGAAACCATCGGTGCTGTTGTTGTCGCCGTCGCTGCAGGTGCCGCCGGCGCCGGTGGCTTATTCTGCGGAGCAGCGCTCGCCGTCTGATTCGTTGCTGTAGTCTGCGTCTGATTTCTTGACGGTTCCAGCGTGATGATTCTTCCATCCGGGCTGAAGTTTGCCATCAGCGGGACCGTCGTCGTCACCGCGATTTCAGCCGCACCATTGCTCTCCGAATAATCAGCCTCGAGAATCGTTTTACTGTCGAAGGTCAGCCGCGGAGACGCTGGCGCCATCACCGGTTCGTGGCTGAATGTCATGCGCAGTTTGCCGTGTTCGCTTGCGACGGATGGATTAACGGGCGCAGTAAAATGGAACACCAGCCGCGATGCATCATCCGGCGAAACCGAGGCGGTAAAATGGGTGGCCACGCTGCCAATAAACAACCGTTCCGCCTCCGCATGCAGCGTTGCCGGACCGCCCAGAAAGCGCGGCAAAAGCGATGTCAGCGAGGCAAGCGGAACCAGGCCGCGGCCGTTTTCCATGACAAATTGCCCCAAGAGATCGGCATCGCGTCCCTGGATGCGGGCATGGCTCTGGCCTTGGACAAATTCTCCTAGAATATTGTTGTAATGCAGCCGCCAGCGCCGGCCATCAGCTCTCGCGCTCACCGTGCCCAGCGGCTCGAGCAGCTCCAGCAAACCAACATACTCGTGCCCCTGTCGCTGCATGATGGGAAGGGAATAGTTCGCCGCCGTGGAGTAAACGGAAAGATGTTTTTCCTGCGGCGCTGCCAGCATGAGTAGTGTGGCTACAGTCGAGAGGAGGCCTAAGGCAAGAATTTGGGGGCCAGTTCGCGTCTCACTCCACCGCATAAATCGTCAACCCACTCAGCAGCTTGGGATAAAAATCCGTCGACTTCTGCGGCATCACTTCTCCCGCAAAAGCGACATCCCGCACCTGCGAAATCCGGCATGGATTCATGAGAAAAGCAATATTCGCTTTTCCATTACGCACCAGCGCCAGCGCCTCATCGGCGTCCCGCACGTATGAAAGATTTTGCTGGTTGCGAATCGATTCCTGCGACAGGCCCAGTACACTCTCGAGCAAACGTTTGTGCAGTTGCACCACGTCGAGGTCCTGCTGCCGCAATGACAATCCGACAAGAACTTTCTCGACATTCGGGTTCGGATGATGCAGCAGAAAACTCCGGTTGGCTGTGACCGCCAGCAACACCGTTCCCGCCCGCCCTCCTTCTCGCAAAATCGTGGTGGCGTGGGCTCCATCGATCGGGCCGTCGATTTCATCCACATCGAAATAACTGTGAGCGGCTTGGCGAAACTTTTCGTCGGAAAAACAACATAGGCTATGCACCACTCGATGTGTTGGCAGAATCAGCAGTCCGGGACTGTTCATATTGATGAACGTCATCATGACGAACTCATACGGCTTTCCGCCTGTCGAACTTTGCCCATCACCCTCCGCTGCGCGCTGCTCATTACGATAATTCAGCGCAGTCTCATAACGATGATGCCCGTCAGCAATGATGAGTCTTTTGTCCTTCATTGCCCGCTGTACGGCGTCGATTTTTCTTGGATCGAAAATCGCCGAGAGACGATGCTCCACACCATACTCATCTGTGACTAAAGTATCCGGCTGTCCCTCGGTGTAAAACAGGGATTCAACCCCGCCAGCATCTTCATACAGCATGAAAATCTGGCCAAAATGAGCACGCGTAGCACGCAGCAGCTCCAGCCGGTCAGCCTTTGGCTTGGCCAAAGTTTGTTCGTGGCGAAAAACAACTCCTGCCGGATAATCCTCGATTCGTCCCAGCGCTATGAACCCGCGCCGCTCCAACTGAGGGTCCGAGGCCGCCGAGCCCGGCGCACGAAACCGCTGCGAATACGCGTAGATCGAGGGATCTCTGTCCTGGCGGAGAATCTCCTCTTCTCTCCACTTACGAAAGTAGTCTGCCGCCCGTGAATATACATTGTTCGCTGGATTGTCATTCTCTTCCTTGCGGCCAAGGATGATGCGTGTGAGGTTATACGGGCTGGCGCGGTAATAGCGCCCCTGCATTTCGGGTGTGATCTTGTCGTAGGGCTGGGTGACCACCTGCTCGGCGGCAACCCGTGTGGGATCGTAGCGAAATGCGCGGAATGGATGTATCTCGGCCATGGAAACCTCTGATTGTAGCAAGGAGTGGCAGCTCCTCCGCAGGGCCGTCCGGGTCAGCTTGTGAGAACAGACATTAAGGCTCGCCGCCGCCCGCCAAACCGGAAAGGTTCTTTCCATGTTCCTTTGTCTCAGTGCGCGCTGGTTCTAATAAATCTCCAGCTGCAGGAAATTGCAGTTGCAAATCGGCTACATACGCCATTTGTCATCCGATTTTGACAAAAAAGACCGCGTCGAAAGAGGCTAGCTGTGATAACATCGCGGGCACATGAGGCTAGTATGGCCCTCCTGGATGGGCGCCGGTTCTCCCGCCGCAAAGTGCAAAGTCGAGATTTTTGCTCCGCGAATGCACAGTGTGACATTTTGCACAGCGAATGGAGCAACTTTCTGGCCTGTGCATTCCTTCTGACTTTCGTGCTCGGGTTCGTCCTTCAATCCCTGACCCAGGCTCAAACCGAGGTTAATGACGTTCACGTGCAGCCAAGGGAAGTGGCTAAGGCCAAGACTGATGGCGTTGATGAAACTGCCGGCACTCCCAATCTGAACACGCGCATCCGCCCTTTGAAAGTTGATGTTGACCTCGTGCTCGTGCCCGTCACGATTACGGATCCACTGAATCGCCTTGTGACTGGCCTCGAAAAAGAAAACTTCGAACTCTACGAAGGCGGCACAAAAGAGCAGATCAAAACCTTCTCCAGCGAGGATGCACCGGTTTCTCTCGGCGTCATCTTCGATTCCAGCGGCAGCATGGCCAGCAAGATGGATCGCGCCAAGGACGCGGTTATCGAGTTCTTCAAAACGGCGAACCCCACCGACGAATTCTTCATGATTACCTTCTCGGACGAACCTGAGCTCATCGCCGACTTCACCAGCTCAGTCGATGACATCCAGAGCAAGCTGGTTTTCGCAGTCCCGAGGAAGCGCACCGCCCTGCTCGACGCCATTTATATGGGCATAAGCAAAATGCGGCTGGCCAAGTATTCTAAAAAAGCGCTGCTCATTATTTCGGATGGCGGCGACAATCACAGCCGTTACACCGAAAATGAAATCAAGTCGATGGTGAAAGAAGCTGACGTCATGATCTACGCCATCGGCATCTACGACCGCTACTTCCAAAGTGAAGAAGAGCGCCTTGGGCCACAACTGCTGGCCGAAATCACAGAACTCACCGGTGGACGAGCCTTCACCGTGGAAAACCCCAACGATCTCGGCGATGTGGCCACCAAGATCGGCGTCGAATTGCGTAACCAATACGTGCTCGGCTACCGTCCCAACAATGTGGTCCGCGATGGTAAATGGCGTAAGATTAAGGTAAAGCTATTGCCACCGAAAGGATTGCCTCCTCTCCGTGTCTATGCCAGGACCGGTTACTACGCGCCGCAGGAATAAACCGACCCCTTGGTTTGTTTTCGTCATTCTTCTGCTGGGTGCGGTCTCCGTCTTTCTTCCTGTACGCCTGCGATGCCAAGCCCCGCAGTCGAAATCGTCCGCTGCCCAGCCCTCCGCCTCCGCAAGCCCTCAGGATTTACAGCAGCCTTCCGACGACAACGGCACCTACGTCATTCGCAAGGATGTCGATGAAGTGGTCCTCCATGCCACTGTCATCGACGACAAGCAGCACATCATTAACGACCTTAATCGCAATGACTTCACCGTGCTGGAAGACGGCAAGCCGCAAAGCATCATCTCCTTCCGCCACTTGGACATTCCCGTCTCCATGGGGATCGTTATCGACAATTCCGGTTCCATGCGGGAAAAGCGCGCCAAAGTAAATCAGGCAGCGCTTAACCTCGTGCGCGCCAGCAATCCGCAAGATGAAGTCTTCATCGTCAACTTTAATGACGAGTATTACCTCGATCAGGACTTCACCAACGACCTGCTCAAGCTGAAAGAAGCGCTCGAAAAGATCGACGCCCGCGGCGGGACCGCCTTACGCGATGCTCTGGTCGCTTCCGCCGAGCACCTTAAGAAATACGGCCGCCTCGAACGCAAAGTTCTTTTCGTCGTTACCGATGGCGAGGACAATGCCAGCCGCGAGAGCCTGGAGGAAACAGTTAAGGAGTTGCAGGAAGAAAACGGGCCGGTAGTTTACGCGATCGGGATTCTTGGGGACGAAGAGCATCCCAAGCGCGCCAAAAGAGCGCTCGAAATCATCTCCGACCGCACCGGTGGCTGTGCATTTTTTCCCAAGACGCTCGACGAAGTCAACGACATCAGCAGCCACGTCGCCCACGACATCCGTAGCCAGTACATCATTGGATACAAGCCCACCAATCCCAAAGCCAGCGGCGGTTTTCGGGCGATTAAAGTAGAAGCCAAAGCCAAAGGCCACGGCAAACTCGTCGTGCGCACCAAGAGCGGATACTACCCACGCACTGGCCCGGCCATTGTGGGCGCAAACTAGCAACGGCCGCTGACTAATAAACACTTGATTCGTCTAAATCACTGATGTCACTTAGAACCGATCCGAAAGATCAGTTAGAGCCCGCCCTGCGACGCATGGGGAAGGGATCGTATTTTTTCTTTTGATTATGATCAGCTGTCGTTTGCTGGATTAACCGCGCCCCTGCTAGTAGAATTCGCGGTTCAGAAAACAATTCCTCGCGGAATCCTTCGCGAGCGCGAAGTAGGCCTGGGCGAGGTCCGCTTTCTGAATCCCGATGGAACGCCAGCGGCTTCGGCGGGCGGGTCGCAGTAGCTCATTCGGCGTCGTGT
>JASIEN010000089.1 GCA_030045935.1 Candidatus Sulfotelmatobacter sp. | reverse complement strand
CGCAACACTCCCTTCCAATAGTGAATATACTGCTCGCCCAATGGCGCATCGAGCCCGTAGAGGTGCCGCAGGGCCGCAATGTCGGAAGGGAGCGCGCCTTCGCCAAGCATTATTTGAATGGGATCGCCCGGAACGAGATGAATGAGGAGAAAAACCAGTGAGACCACCAGCCAGATTACCGGCAGCGTGTAGAAGATGCGTTGGAGGATAGTTCTCAGTTGTCAGTTCTCAGTTGCCGAGTGAATCCTGCCGGCGAGTCACGGACTAATCTCCCGCCTGCTTCGCCGGTTCCGATCTGGTCTCAAGCTTCTCCAGTTTCTCGATTTTTACCCGCGCGATGCGGTGCCCTTCCATCTCTTCGACAGTGTACCGCCGGCCCTCATAATCAAATGATTCGCCCAGATATGGAATGTGCTGCAGGCGGGCCAACACAAACCCAGCCAAGGTTTCAAATCCGGCATCGCGCGGCAGAATCAGGCCATACTGCGTTTCCAGGTCGCGGATATTGACTGCTCCTTCCAGCACCTGGACCGATTCATCTTCCAAGGCCGGCTCGGGGACGGAAATATCGAATTCATCTTCTATGTCACCAACCAGTTGTTCCAGAATGTCTTCCACGGTGATGACTCCGGCTGTCGATCCGAATTCATCGACCACTACGGCAAGGTGCCGGCGGCGCTCCTTGAATTCGGCGAGCAGATCAGCCAGAGGCTTCGTCTCGGGAACGACCAGTACGTCATGCATGATTTGTCCTACCTGCATGCGCGCAATTCGCGACGCCACGGGCTGGCCGAGATTTGTCAGCCGCAAGCGCACCCAACGAACCAGTTCTTTGTAATAAAGAACGCCAACAATGTGCTCGGGTCCGCGCTGTGGGTCGTACACGGGGATGCGCGAGTGCTGCCCTTCGACCACGCGGTTCAGTGCATCGTCCAGCGTCAGATCGGAGGGCAGCGAGAAAATGTCAGGCCGCGGGACCATGACCTCCCGCACGGTGATGTTCTCGAGTTCAAGCGCATTGTGGATCATTTCCTCTTGCGATTCGGGAATCTGACCCAACTGGCGGCTGGCGCTTACGATCAGCTTGAGTTCGTCGGGAGAGTGAACTGTGCCTCCGCGCCGCGTCTCTCGTGTGCCAAACAGCCGCAGCACGAGCCGACCAGAACGCTGCATAAAAAAAAGTATGGGCCGCGTCAGAGTAAGAAACGCCTCCATGGGCGCGGCCACTGCGAGGGCAATCTGTTCCGCGCGTTGCAGGGCGAGCGTTTTCGGCACAAGCTCTCCAAGAAGCACGTGCAAATAGGTAATCAGGCTGAAGGCGATCGCGATGGCGATGCCGTGCGCGTAAACTGCCGCGTGTGGAACCTGGTGCAAGAAATGGAGGCTGCCGACCAGGTTGGCGACCATGGGCTCGCCAATCCAGCCCAGAGTCAGGCTGACCATGGTGATGCCGAGCTGAACTCCGTTGACGACTTCGTCAAGATGCTGGTGCAGGCGCTGCACGATGCGCGCGCCGATGCGTCCTGAGGCGATGAGCTGCTGGATGCGCGTGTCGCGAATGCTGACCAGCGCAAACTCCGCCGCCGCAAAAAAAGCATTCGCCGCCACCAGCAGGAGAATCAACAAGACCCGCAGCAGCACATAGGCGGTCATGGATGGGTCATTTTAACCCAGGTCGCAACGCACGTGAACCTTGCCCCAGGCCGGGTCAACCGGCTAATCGTCGGCGCTGGCAGTGACTTCCGGTTTCAGTCCGGCCCGACTTGCCGGCGCCCGCGACAGGGGCACTTCCTGATCTTTGTATTGCAATTGATAGAGCTTGTAATAGATGCCATGCTGCGCCAGTAACTGCTGGTGCGTGCCCATTTCGCGGACTTGGCCTTTGTGCATAACAATGATTTTGTCGGCGCGCTGCACCGTCGATAAACGGTGCGCGATGATCAACGACGTTCTCCCTTCGACCATGCGGCTTAGCGCATCGCGCACCCGAAATTCGGTTTCTGTATCCACGCTGGAGGTAGCTTCATCCAAAATCAAAATTTTCGGATCGTGCGCCAAGGCACGCGCGAACGAAATCAGCTGCTTCTGACCGGTAGAAAGGGTCGAGCCGCGCTCGCGCACTTCTTCACCGAAGCCTTTCGGCAGCTCGCGGATGAAGTCAGCCAGGTTCACGTCTTCGGCGGCGTGCTCGACATCTTCATCGCGGATGCCTTCGGTGCCCAGCCGGATGTTGCCACCGATCGTCCCGGTGAACAGGAATGGATCCTGCAGAACCACTCCGAAGCGGCGGCGGAGGTCGGAGAGATCCATCTCCCTGATGTCGACGCCGTCGATCCTGATCGCACCCTTCTGCACATCGTAAAAGCGCAACAGTAGGGAGATCAGAGTTGTTTTCCCTGCCCCGGTGTGGCCGACGATGGCAGCGGATTCGCCCGGGTCGATCACGAAACTCACGTCCCGCAGCACCCAGTCGGGAGTTGAGGTCGATTCTGGCGTTGACCCGGGGGTCTCGATATCCCGGTATGCAAACCACACATGCTCGAATTTAATTCGTCCCGGCCCTCGCGGTTGCTTTGTGACAGCCGGCGAAACCACCTGCACAGGCGTGTCGATCAGCTTGAAAATGCGCTCGCTGGCCGCCATGGCCGATTGCAGAATGTTGTACTTCTCGCTGAAATCCATGATCGGGCGGAAAAAACGCAGGGCGTATTGGATGAACGCGACCAGCACGCCGAGGGTTGCTAAGTCCGTCACCAAATGGATTGCGAAATGCGGCTTGGAGCTGAAAGACACACTGGTGACTTTGATGTGCCGCATCACATCGCCGCCGCCAAACCAGATCACGCACGCGATCGCGATCGCGGAAAGGATTTCGACTACAGGGTAGTAAACCGAATATGCCAGGATGGCATCCTTGAACGCGTCCATGTGAACGCGATTGATCTCCGAAAATTTCTTGTAGGCCTTGCGTTCGCGATTGAAGAGCTGCAGCACTACCATACCGCTCACGTGCTCCTGCAAGTAGGCATTGATGCGCGCAATGGCGACGCGAATGCGCCGGTACGAGTCGCGCACCTTGTCGCGAAAAATCTTGGTCGAATAAATGATGAACGGGAGCACAGCAAACGTGATCAGCGCCAGCTTCCAGTTCATGCAGAGCATGACGCCGAGAATGCCTACCAGCACGAACAAATCTTCGAAAATCGACACCACACCCGAAGTGAACATCTCATTCAGCGCATCCACGTCGGTAGTGACGCGTGTCACCAGCCGGCCAACTGGATTTTTATCGAAAAACGCCACGTGCAGCCGCTGCAGATGGCGAAAGATTTGCGAGCGCAGATCGAACATGACCTTTTGACCCGTCCACTGCATGTAATAGGTCTGCAGGAATTCCAGCAAGAAGCTGCATACGAGCAGTGCTACATAGATTGCCGCGATCTGCGCGACGCCGGTCATGGGGTGCGGGCTCAGCCAGCTCCACAAACCGGAAGACACAACCGCAGATGGCTGCGGCGCGAGGTAGCGATCGATGGCGACTTTGATCAGGTAGGGACCGAGCACGTCGGCAAACGCTTTAAGAAAGATCGCGGCAAGCGCAAGGGACACCTGCCAGCGGTAAGGCCGCAGGTACTTGAGCAGCCGCGCCATGAGGCGGCTGTCATATGCCTTGCCTAATACTTCCTCTTCCTGAGCCATTGTTTGAGAAAGCTGCGCGCGGCGAAGTCCAGGTAGCGCCGCTGATAACAGGTTACCTCAATATGGATGGCCGAGGCAGTGTTGAGGATGGAAAAGCTTTGTCGGCACAGGACACCTGATCCCAAATGGGATAATGGGATGTGGCCCTCGGCATCTATATTTCGGTCCCGTTCTGTCGCACCAAGTGCACCTACTGCAACTTTGCCTCCGACGTTTTTTCGCGGGCAGTTTTCAGCCGCTATGTCGATCGCATTTGCGCCGACATCGCGAATGCAGGGAAAACTGCGCAGGAAATGGGAGGGCGATTCGAACACGCGGTTGATTCGATCTACCTGGGCGGAGGTACTCCGACCGTGCTTGAGCCTGCTGAACTGCGGCGCATCTTCGCCAGTGTTCGCGCGCACTTCGACATCGTTCCTCAAGCAGAAATCA
>JASIEN010000088.1 GCA_030045935.1 Candidatus Sulfotelmatobacter sp. | reverse complement strand
GGCACACCGCTTCGCAGACGCCGCATCCGCAGCAAGCTTTCATGTTCGCGTCGTACAAGCCTTCGGGCGTTACGTCGAAGCAGGAATCGGGACACTGCAACCAGCACAAAGTGCACTTGATACAGGTGTCGAAATTCACCACCGGACGCATGGTGCGCGTGCTGAATTTGAGGAACGTTGTGTTGCGATCGGGTTGGAAGCCGCCTTCGGCGTGACTCTTCGGATCATCCATTTGGTGGCCGGCGGGAATGCTGGGAATGGTGATGCCGTCCCGCATTTCATGCCACTTGGGCAGGGTGAAGTGATAGGGCACTTCAGGATTGCCCTGGTCTGGATTCACCTTGACCGAAGTGGTGCGCTCGTAAGCATTGGCCGCGGAGATAGCCTTCAACTCCGACTTCCACTCAGAGACGATTGCTTTTTGCACAGACTCCAGGCTGAACAGGTCAGGCAGGATTTTGGCAATGGCGCCAAGAATGCGCACATCCGTGTGGTCGTCTTTGTAGACCCAGAGTCCCGAGAAGCTTACTGTTCCTTTGAGAATTGACAGATTGTAAGGAGTTTCTTTGCGATGGGTCATCGCGATGATGGTGTCGGGATTCTCGCGCGAGGTGACGATGAGGGTACCGCCGGGTTTGAGAAGGCGATTGACTGGCTGCAATCCGTACCAGGCCCACGATTCGACGCCCTTGCAGAGCGTGTCGTCGACGGCAATGGTGATGTCAACTTCTTTTGGCTCGTACTTGGCCATGCCTTCTTGCAGGGTTTGCTCGTCCGTGGCGACAATGGCGAAGTTCTTGGCGGGAATGCCGTTGCGCTCGGGGCTGTCGCCATAGCGGCCAAAGGAAATGCCCATCTTTCCTTCCTGATGGGCTGCTAAAACGATTGTCCAGCTGATTCTTGTCGCCAGAGTTTTTTGAAAAATGCCGCGATAAATAATTTCAATTGCAAATAGCCGGCCCATGACAATCCTCCGTGTACGTATTTAATAGACCTTGTTCAGTACGATTTCTTCGACGTCTTCGATGTGGTGCCGCATGGCGTCTCTTGCGGCTTCCGCGTCGCGGCGCTTGATGGCGGCCAGAATGCGGCGATGCCCGGCAAGCGACTTCTGTGCGCGTCCTTCGACTTGCAGCGACCGCTCGCGCGATTCACGCAGCAGATCCATAAGAATGTCGATTACTTTCAGCACGACGCTGTTGTCGGAAGCGAGCGCGATGCTGTAGTGAAATTCGGCGTCTTCGGCGACCGCAGCCTCTCCACGGCGTTGTTTTTCATATTGCCGCTGAAGAATGTCTTCCATCTCGGAAACATCAGCTTCAGAAGCATGCGTCGCTGCCCGCGCTGCCAGCGGCGGCTCCAGCATGCGGCGAAAATCCAGAAGCTCGCTTACCAGTTCCCGCCGCCGCATCAGCGCATCCTCGAACGAGTTCACCACAGACCCCGAGGTTACTTCGCGGACGATCGTTCCTGCCCCCTGCCGCGGTTCCACCAGGCCCACCAGCTCCAAGCTGCGGATTGCGTCCCGAATTGAACTACGGCTCACTTTGAGCATTTCCGCTAGCTCGCGCTCGGAGGGCAGTTTGTCCCCAGGCCGTAGTTTCTTCAGGATCAGCCGCTCGATCTGCTTGGCGACTTCCTCGTAGACTTTGTTTCTACGGATAACTTCAAAATCGGCTTTTGCCGCGGTTGGCAACCCCAGAACTCCAACTGGTCTGATAAGTGGACCAGCAACCAGAGGGAGTATACCCCCGTTGTCAAGTGCCTTGTCAAGGGCCGGGCGGGAATAATTTTTTGGGGATTCCTGAGCTGTGGGCAATCCAAACCTTAAACACAGTGGGCACAGGGGTTCACAGAGCGGATCTCCCTGGCGTCTGCTGGTTTTACACCTGTGGGGCTCTGCGTCCTCTGTGTTCGCAGGTTTTCACTCACCGCAAATCTACGACGCTGCCGCCTTTCCCAACAACTTCACACACTCGTAGACAGTGCGGGTGCTTGTCATGGGCAGACCTACGCGATCGCCGATTTCTACCACAGCGCCGACAAGGGCTTCGACTTCCATGGGTCGGCCAGCCTCAAGATCCTGCAACATAGAAGTTTTGTGCTCGCCAACTTTTTCCGCCCCGGCGATACGCTGATCGATTGAAATTGGCAGCTCCATGCCCAGCTTGTGCGAAACCGCTTCGACTTCCTGCATCATGCTTCGGATTACCCAAGATACTCCCGGATCGCGCGCTATCTGGGCCAGCGTGGCGCGCGTCAGCGCACTGACTGGGTTGAACGACGCATTGCCCAGGAGCTTGACCCAGATCTCCTGGCGTATACGGGTTGTGATCGGCGCGCGCAGGCCGGAAGCGATGAGGGCTTCGGAAATCTTCTTGCAGCGGTCGGAGCGGGTGCCATCGGGCTCGCCCAGGGTGATGCGATTGCCTTCGATGTGGTGGACGACGCCGGGCTCTGAGATTTCGGTTGCGAAGTAGATGATCGATCCGAGCACGCTCTTAGGATCAATCGAGGCAGAAACTACGCCGCCGGGATCGACGCGTTCGAGATGCATGCCGTCGAACTCACCGCCGAAGCCCTGGAAATACCACCAAGGGACGCCGTTCTGCGTGCTTACGACTGTGGTTTGTGGGCCCAGCACTGGCTTCAGGTGCGGAGCAAGCTGGGTGAGCGCGTGGGCCTTTACGCCAAGAAAAACGACGTCAAATGCTCCGGCATTTTCGAAAGAGCCGATCACTCGCGGCTTGACGGTAAAATCGCCGACGGCGCTTTTGATCTGCACGCCTTTTTCCTGCATGGCGCGCAGATGCGGCCCGCGCGCGAACAGCGTGATGTCGTGGCCTGCCTGGGCCATGCGCGCGCCAAGGTAGGCGCCGATCGCACCAGCCCCGGCGATCAGGTATCTCATTC
>JASIEN010000087.1 GCA_030045935.1 Candidatus Sulfotelmatobacter sp. | reverse complement strand
TCTCGCTCTGGAGGCGTTACCAGGCTCGTCCGGTCGAGACTAAGCTCGACACACAAGATGCCTCACAATGATTCGATCCTTAAAGCATGAGCCCCCTCGTGCGTGTGCAACTAGCCGACTGGCGCTCAACGCGGCATCCACCTGCCGCGCACACTCACATATTCTCGCTTAACCGCCGCCCAGGCGACTTGATGCGCAGTCTCCTCCTGATAAGGATCGGCCGTATATTCCTCGAACGCTATGTTGAATGCCGCCCGGTAGATATCCTGCGCATGACTGGGAAGGCGATCGCGAACTGACGGCGGCAAATCGTCATTGGTCCAGTAAGGCATCGCGGCTCGAAGGGAGTTAACAGATTCGACCGGTAATCGAAGCTATCGTATACCGGGTTATTTCATAGTCGAATCGATCCGTCAAGAAAAGAACTTCAGTCCAGCTATCACGTTTCGGATAGTCATGGCCTAGCTTCACAATATTGTTCAGCGCTCCACCAGCTTTTCCAACGTAGAAAAGAATTCAGGGTAAGAAATCGCGGCGCACTCGCTGTTCCGTATCACACTCTCGCCGCTCGCGCGTAGCGCCGCAATGCTGAATGCCATGGCGATGCGATGATCGCCAAACGACTCGATCTCGGCCCCATGCAACTTTTGCTGGCCGGGAATTTTCAATCCGTCCTCACGCTCTTGTACTTGGGCGCCCATGGCGCGCAGATTCTTCACAATCGCCGCGATCCGGTCCGACTCTTTCACGCGCAGCTCTTTGGCATCGCGAATCTCGATTCCCTCCTCTGTGTAAGGCGCAATCGCGGCGAGCACCGGGATTTCATCAATCAGCGCGGCCGTGTCAGCTCCGGCAACCATGGCGCCTTTCAGCCGCCCGCCTTCAACCTGCAATGTGCCTACCAGCTCGCCGTGAGCCTCTTCCAATTGCGTAACCATGATCCTCAGCCCCACCCGTATCAAAATATCGAGCAGCCGCGCCCGCGTAGGATTCATCAGCACATCTGAAATCGTGAGCTGCGAATCAGGAAACAGCCCGGCCGCGCACAAGAAGAACGCCGCGCTCGAAAGATCGCCCGGGATACGTGATTCAATTCCTTGCAAGCGCTGTCCGCCTTGAATTCGAACTTCATTTCCTGAGCGCTCAACTCGCGCGCCAAAAGCGCGCAACGCCAATTCGCCATGGTCGCGCGTTCGCAGCGGCTCTTCGATCTTCGTTTCCCCTTCGGCCAACAGCCCCGCAAACAGCAGACAAGTCTTTACCTGTGCGCTCGCCACGGGCATTCGATAATGAATGCCCTTCAATCTACTTCCGCGAATTCGCAACGGAGGATGCCCATCGTGCGATTCAATCGTTCCACCCATCGCCGTAAGCGGCTCGATCACACGGCGCATCGGACGCCGCGACAGCGATTCATCTCCGCCCAGTTCGCTCATGAATGGCTGCGCCGCCAAAATCCCGCTCAACATCCGAATCGTTGACCCCGAATTCCCGCAATCCAGCGGAGTGCCTGAAGCCGTCAGAGAAGACCCAGTCCCGTGTATCTCGATGATATTGTCGCTATCTTTTCGTTCCCACTTCACGCCAAGCCCGCGCAGGCAACCGAGTGTGCTGGCGCAGTCGGCGCCGGTGGAATAATTCGCAATTCGCGACCGGCCCTCCGCCAGCGCCGCCAGCATGGCATAACGATGCGAAATCGATTTATCGCCCGGCAGGCTGACGCTGCCACGCACACTCCGCGCCGGGCGCACCGCCGTCTCAGACGCAGGTTTCATTGGGATCAATATAACGAAACAGAATAATGGAATAGACAAAGAACTCGCCTGTCGAGCAGGCTGACAGATTGCTGATTGTCATTTGGTTTTTTCCGCGACCTTCGCGGCGTTTCTCGGCGACCTTTACGGTTTGAGATTTCTAACCGTTCCCAGCACAGACTCAGCAATCAGGAATGCCTCACGCCAGGGCTTTGGCCTCGGCTGTCGCCTCGCGCAGGACGTCAGCCGGAACTTCCCGCATGCGAACGGCGAATTCAAACATCGGCGTCTCCACCCCGCGTCCCCAGCGAGCGACCTCCCAATGTGCGCGCACAAACTTCACCTCTGGATGCACGGTCAAATCGAGCAACAGTGGCGTCTCTCCTCGATAAAATTTCTGCGGAAAACTGGCGAGCGCCTTCGCATCCCAAGCCGTCCCATCGGCTGACCCATGAACAGTTAAATCAATTGATTCCTGCTCGATAATGTTCGTGATTTCAAGGTTGAGCAGAAAAACCCGGTTGCCCGCACCGCTCAGGTCAACGCTTGGTCCGTCGCCTTTGGCAGTCACTGTCGTTTTTTCAGTAACAAGAAAGGTGTCAATCATGACGCCAGAATTCTATCAAAACCCTTTGATCGGGGGTCATCCAGCGTGCCGCGTTGTTCTTAATATCACCGGCCTCTGTTTTCCTCCAGAAACTCTCGCAGCACCCTACCAACTTCGTCTGGCTGCTCCCACGGCGAATAATGTCCGGCCTTGGCAATCACCTTCAACTGGCTGCCTGAAATATTGCGATGCATCAGTTCCGCCTCATTGCGTCCAGTGAGCGTATCTTCATCGCCGGTCACAAGCAGTGTCGGCACGTTAATGGTCTTCAGCGTCTTCACCGAATCTGGGCGCTCGGCCATCCCGCTCTGCACCTGTGCAACACCTTCCGGAGACACCTTCCTCATCATGCGCAGCGCGCTCTCCACAAGATCGGGACGTGCCGTTCGCGTTGTCTCCCCCAGGAGCTTCGGAACCATGCTTTGGAAAAAAGGCTCGGTTCCCCGCTCAAGCACATCGTTCGCCGCCTGCAAACGTCCGGCGCGCGCTTCCGCCGAATCAGCCGGAGCTTTCGTATTAACCAGGCCCAGTGCAGCCGCATGTCCGCGATATCGCCGCCAGAATTCGAACAACACATATCCGCCAATGGAAGCTCCAATCATCGGAGCTCGTCCCACGCCGGCATCGTCCAGCACCTTCGCGATATCAGCGGCATGCTTTTCCATCGTGGCAGGACCTTCGCCCGCTCCCGAATCTCCGTGGCACCGCAAATCAGGTAAGACGAGCCGATAACGCGAACTCAGCGCTTCGGCTAGCGGTAACCAGAATTCGTGATTTGCAGGAAAGGGATGCAGTAGAACCACCGGCGGTCCATCGCCCATGACTCGGTAAACAATCTCCGCGTCGCCACTATGGACTTGATGGGAAGAAATCGGAGGCACGGCAAGAAATTGATGATTACTGACTGGTGATTATCGTTGATTGAAAGGCAGAATGGCCAGGCAGGCGCTGCCGCGCCCTCAAATCAGCAATGAATAACTCTTAACCAGTAATTCCCTACGTCTGCGTCACTTTTTGTGCATTCGCCGGCGCGTTCAGCATCAGCGGCTCTTCGGGCATCACGATCCACGCAATGGGATACGCCAGCAACCCCACTCCCGTCATCAGCGAAGCCAGCAGCCACATCAGCCGCACGACGGTAACATCGATATCAAAATATTCGGCGAAGCCCAGGCATACGCCAGCGATCTTCCGCCCCTGCCTCGGCCGCGCCAGCCGCTTGCGCGCCACTGACGCTCCCACGCGAGTGCCGCAGTAGGCACACACATTCGCGTCATCTTGAATCACTTTCCCGCAGTAGTTGCAGTACATAAGAACCCTCACACTAGACAATACGTGATTGTAGCCCGAAATGTTTCGCACCGGCCGCTGAAACCTGGGCCAAGATTCTTGATTCATACACAAAAAAATGAAATAATTACACATCAGGAGGAGTATGCGCACTAATATAGAGATCGACGACCGCCTAATGCGTCGCGCCATGCGCCGGAGCGGGGCTCGAACCAAGAAGGCCACGGTAGAAAAGGCCTTGCGCTTG
>JASIEN010000086.1 GCA_030045935.1 Candidatus Sulfotelmatobacter sp. | reverse complement strand
CTTGGAATACTCCATCGCAAGCCCGTAGCGGGCAAACGTGTCATTCGGATTCTGCGTAAGAATGTCGTTAAGCGCGGCAATGCGGTCCATGGGTCTATTCCCAAGGATGAGGGTACTACAAATGATTACTTCGCTTGCTGAATTCTTGTTCAGCGATGCTATAGCGCACACATCGACACCGCGATGATAAGGACCTGTTGCGAGCACTTACATCCGCTTTGAGTCATTAAAACCCGGCTCGTTGCAATTGGTTGCATCTTTTATGCAGAGAGTATTTATTTCGAATCTGTGAATTTCATTCTTTTCTTTGCCCACCTGCATCGAACACCGGAACATTGCGCGAATGTGCGTGTTTAGTGCCTAGGTCCGACCTCAGTTCACTCGGCAAGTCCGGCCGATAAGGAGATTCCGTATGAAATCCCCCTCCAGCATGTTCGTCTTCCTAGCCGCTACTCTGATGGCAACAGTCGCTCACGCTCAATACGGAAGCACACCCATCAAGCATGTAATCGTGATCTTCCAGGAGAATCGCACACCCGACAACCTCTTTCAGGCATTATGCGCTGCCAACAACGGCGTACCCGGTTGCAGCACCGTCACAAAAGGAGCCTACGATATTTCGTCAAGCTACTTGAACTCCGACGGTCAAACCGTACCACTAACCCCAGTCGGCCTTGCCACGAACTTCGATCTCGACCACAGCCACGGCGGTCCAAAACTCAGCAACACCATCAGCGGATGGAACTTCGAATATGAGAACCAGGGAATTGCTGGCAAACCCGGAGCGAATGTTCCGGCTGTATGCGGAGCTAACGTTTTCGGCTGCACGGTTCCGGCCAACAACTATTCGCAGTTCATGTACGTCTACAACACGCCGGTGACGAATACTAATGGCAGCAAAGGGGGGCTGCTCGATCCCTATGTCACTATGGCCACCACTTACGGATGGGCCAACCGCATGTTTCAAACTAACCAGGGGCCCAGTTATCCAGCCCATCAGTTCATTTTCGGGGCGACCTCCGCGCCCACCGCTGCCGACGACGCGGCCGGCATATTTGCTTCGGAAAATGGGAGCGGCGGAAACTCCTACGGCTGCGGTTCGGGAAACTCTGTGCAACTGATCCGGCCGAATGGAAATTCAGCTCCGCCCTTCGGCACAGAAACGCCGGGTGACGATGTCGCGCAGTGTTTCACCCGCAATGCCATGGACTATCTTTTTGACCAACCCAGTCCCAAAATCACATGGACCTACTATGCCGAGGGGCAGACCAGTCTTTGGGTGGCTCCGAACTCGCTCGCGAACATTTGCATTCCGATGTCAGGAATATGCACTGGCCCCGACTGGGTCAAGGGAGAATCGAACGGTTACGTCGATACCGCACCGCCCGACGTGCTCAACGATATCAACAATTGCAGCCTTTCTCAGGTGAGCTGGGTGACTCCCGCCGGCCAGTATTCCGACCATCCAATCAACAGCGGTCAAGGGCCGTCGTGGGTAGCGGCCATCGTGAACGCGATCGGGAACAATAAGAATTGCGACGACAGCGTGGGCTATTGGAATGACACCGTCATCTTCATTACATGGGATGACTGGGGAGGATGGTACGACCACGTTAAGCCGGTCTTCCAGACCGGTGCCAACCAAGACGACTATCAGCTCGGTTTTCGTGTGCCGCTCGTTGTGGTTTCAGCCTACTCGACAAAGCCGGGCTACATCAGCAATCTGGAATACGATTTCGGCAGCATTCTGAAAGCAATCGAAGAGATCTTCGGCTTGGGCAATCTCGGCATGGCTGACGTGCGCGCCAAGAACGACCTCCACGACTTTTTCAATTTCAAGCAGACGCCAACTGCTTACAAAACGATTCCAGCCCCGCTCGATGCAGGCTTCTTTACAGACACCAGCGGCACCGAGGTTGATCCACCAGACAGCGATTAGCAATTCTGATCGTCTCGTCAAGCGTGAGGGCGCTGATCTGAAAGAAATAGCCGATCTGAAATAAACAATGGATCGGCGCCCAGCAGTTTGATCTGCGGCGTGACCCGACAATCATCCCGAGGCTCGCCCTTCAGTTTTCCGCTTTCATCTTCTTGCAGATCAGCTTGGTGTAGCCCGTTTTGGAATCGATCACCGTCCTGCCGGGGACACAGCTGCAGGTAACTGTGTTGGCATTCTCTTGCTTGGTGACGACACAATGCTCGATGACCTCGGCGCTTGCCGGCGGCACTTGGCTTCGCGCCGGGGCTGGAGTTGTATCGACCGGTGGTGCTGTTGCTGCGGTCGGCTGTTTCTTGGCCGCGCAACTTGCCAGGAACAGGCACAGCACCACACAACTTTTTCTCATGCCCCTGTTTTCGCTCTCTCCGGCGCACTTGTCGATGGCAATCTTGGTTACAAGCAGAAGAGGTTGGGGCCGGGCCTGAGTCTTGCTGTCCTTTTTAGTTCGTGGCGAGCGACGCTACTCTCGGACCGACAACGACTTCACCGCATAAATTGCGATGCACCCTTTTCCAGGGATGGGCCATCCTTGCAGTGTCGTTGCGATTTCTTCGGAAGCGGATTCCGAGTCGGCGAAATAGGTGTGCAA
>JASIEN010000085.1 GCA_030045935.1 Candidatus Sulfotelmatobacter sp. | reverse complement strand
CTTACATCCTTAAACACCGGGTTGCCTTGCCCGAGCAGTAGTGGATTGAGAATCACACGGTATTCGTCGACCAGTCCCTGTGCCAGGAGTGACGATGCCAACATGGCGCTGCCCAAAATGACGATATCTTTGCCAGGCTGTTGTTTGAGCCTGGCAACTTCATCAGCAGCATTGTCCCTCACCAGACGGGTATTGTGCCAGTCGGCGCTCGCGAGAGTTTTCGAGAAAACAATTTTCGCCAGACCGTTCATGCGGCCTGCGTTTCTGTCCTGAGCGGTGGGCCAGAATGCAGCCATGATCTCGTATGTCTTGCGGCCAAACAGAATCAGGTCGACTGACCGCAGCATGTCATCGGAATAGTCGAGAAAGTCGTCATCGATGACGAACCAGTCCAGCTTGTGATCGGTGGTTTCAAAGAAACCATCGAGCGACATCAGGTTGGAAACGAACAGTCTTCGCACTCCTATTTCCCCCTGCGCAGTTTTTGGCGCCTCTGCCTACATCACAGGCGCAGCCGTTCCATCGGACCATCGTCCCACCGGAACGATGAACACGTCCAGAGGCTGGGCGGCGGTGAACTTGTCAACCAGCATGACCGGAGAATTGGGTAAGTCCGCGCCCCATGCAGCGCCCTCCAGCGGTGGAGTGTAAAACATCAAGTGTGCCACGTTGTGGTCGCCGCGATCGGTTAAATAAGCCTCCTTTGACATCATGTAGCTCATCGCGCCGGGCTCGGGCGCAGGCAGATCTTTGTTGGCGAATGCAGTTTTGACCTCCTGCATTATCTGATCTTTGGACTTACCTGCGATCGCCCACTGCGTCCTCTTATACTCGATAGGAAAAATGGACCGCGCAGCCTGCGGGTTGTAGCACAGGGGGCCGCGAAGCTTGGGGTTCCAGAATTCGGAGGAATCGGGCGGCGACATCCACGACCGGGAAACGATGCAGACAAAGCCATTCTTGCCTTCGACGGCCGTCTGGTAGCCGGTTCGAGTGAGGATTAGGATGCTGGCATCCTTAGAGATAGCTTCCGGAGCGGCAGTGCGAGCCAGGGCAATCTCCGCATCGTGTTCCATCAAATACTGCTCAAGCGGCGCCATGGATGGATACTTGCTTTTGGCATCCTGGGCGTGACTTCTCATGCCCGTGGTTATAAACAGCAACGCATATGCTCCCAGAGCGGCAAGGGTATGGGTTTTCTTGCTCATAATGGTTCTCCTTAACCTGCAGCGGATTGACTCGCTCTCTTTTCGCTCCACAGATGGGCTTTGGTGTGGTCGCCCAGTTTGTCCCTATTTCTCTTCTTTTTTCGGAAACAAAGTTTCGTGGCTCAGCACGCACTTCCATTTCCCATCCTTCCAGGTCCATACGTCGGTTTCACGTTCCATCACATCGAATGGTTTCCCGCCAAACATGCCTGCAAGGTGCAATTTGAACGTGACCCACGCAGTATCTCCGTACAAGCGCACTCGCGTTTCTGAGACATCGAACGTCGTACGTGTCAGGTAACCCGACTTTATCCCATCGGGAAAAATCGTCTTCCCCTCCCCAACCTCGCCATGTCCGGTAATCACCGCCCAGTCGTCCGAAAGGTAGTTCGGAATCGCTTCCGCATTGTTCTCGCGCATGGCCTTGGCGAGTCCTTCCTCCGCCGCAAGAACGCCTTCCGCGGTCGGCCCGCTATCAGCTGTCGGGTTTGCTGCCGCGACGGAGGTTGTCACAGCAACGATGAACAGGAACGCACTGATATGCGTAATGACTTTTCTCATGGCGCATCCTCTCTTGTTTCGATTTCGTGGGTTTGCACAAAAAACTGTCGCATGGCGTTTCACACGTTTCTGTCCGTCAGAGTGGGTCGCGGCGCAGCGGAACCAATGCGCGCAGCCGCGGTTCACGCAGATACAGTCCTAGCCACAAAAGAACGCCGACTCCAACCGGTAGATAAAACGGCTCGCCAACCCGAAAATGAGTGGCAGTCGCGCCGCCCAGGTACGCGGCCAGCAGAATGGCCCCCAAGATCGAAGTGCTGGGGATTACATACAGCACGACGCACACGATTTCGACAATCATGATGCGCATTCCCGCGCCTTCCTGAAAGTTGTAGTGAGCGAATCCCTGCGCGGCCACATCGGGCTTCAAGAAGCCGAACGCGAGCGTAAATACAAAAACGAGCACCGCCAGCGTGCTGAGTGTGCGCCCAACCCATAAACCTGTTTTCGAATTCTGAATAGCCACTGCGGTTTCAGTCATAATCGGCTTTTCGTTGTAGAGAGAATGAATGCAGGCTGAACCCCATTTACTGGGGTCAGGCTACGACGATTACTTGCAAATTGCAAGTAAAATGTTAAGATAAATTTGTGGCGAAACAAAACAAACCAGTATGGCGATCAGGCTGTCCTTTAAATGCCTCGGTCGAGATGCTGGGCGATCGCTGGTCACTGCTGATTATCCGTGACATCATGCTGCTCGGCCCGCGCAGCTTCAAGCAACTTCTCGCCGGCCACGAAAGAATCGCCACGAATATTTTGACGGAAAGGCTACGCCGGCTAGAGGGCTACGGAATCATTCGGGCGAACTCGGATCCAACCGACGGACGCAAGCTCTACTATTCCCTGACCAGAAAAGGCATCGATCTGGCGCCAGTCTTAACCGAAATGGTGCTGTGGGCCGCAGCGCATGAGGAGACGGACAATCAGGCGTTGATCCGGGAAATGCGCAAGGGCAAAGAGGCATTTATCGCCACGATCCACGAGCAATGGGTGGAGCAGAACTCGGATGGTGGGCAGTCGCCGGTTGCGCGGCGATCGCGGGACCGCGCCTGAAGTAACATGGATTGGTGCCACAGCCTGCACAGCAACAAAAGCTGCAAATTCTTCGTGCCAAAAGCCTGGGTGATCTCCCATGGCTGATTCACGGGTTTTCTACGCGCGGGGGTGGGTTCTCGCGTGCCTACGGTGGCCATGCGCTTAATCTCGGCTTCACGAAGGGCGAGTCCCGAGCTGCTGTCGAGCGCAACCGCTCGGCATTCTTGCGAGAATTGTTGACTAACCGAAACGGAAGCAGCCGCGGCACGGGAAGGGCGAAGCGCGTCCCCAGCCCAGGCGACCGGCGTTTGATCACTCTCCGGCAGATTCATTCGGGCGTCATCCATTCGGTCCAAGCTCCTCCGGATTTACAGCTTGTCGGCGATGGAATGGTTACGTCGTCGTCCGGTCTGCTGCTTGCCATCCAGATGGCTGATTGTCTGCCGGTAATTCTGGTCGATCCCAAGCACCGTGTCGTCGGGGTTTTTCATGCCGGCTGGCGCGGAACGATGAAGCGAATAGTAGAAAAGGGAGTGGGAGAAATGATCGGCCGCTTCGGAAGCAGGCCGCGCGATCTGAAGGCCGCCATCGGGCCGGGCATTCACGGATGC
>JASIEN010000006.1 GCA_030045935.1 Candidatus Sulfotelmatobacter sp. | reverse complement strand
AGTTGTTAGTCCTCATTCCCCAGTTGTCAGCGCATGGTCACAATTACCAGTTCCGCTCGTGGTGACCGGGTTTCAACTGGGATGACAAAATGCGAACTGACTGAGCTCGAGTCTAAATACACCAAGGATGAGGCGCAGAGAAGGGAACGTAAGGGAGAACGAAAAAGTTTCAGGTTCCGGTAATCTTCACCCGCAACTCTTCCGGCAGCCGCTCGCGAATTTCCTGGGGCAGGCGATCATGTACGCGGCGCGCGCCTTCTTTAGCGGCATCGAGCATGGTCACCGGAGCAGGCGTTGCGACGGCCACCACCAGCCAGATCAGCGCCGATAAGACAAAACCGGCGAGTGCCGCAATTTCCAGCCAGAAGGCATGCCGCGGTCCAAAATGCCGGATCACGCCAAACGCCAGCAGAAACATGGCCGCCGAAATCGAGGCCAGGGCGATCAGCCCTACATCGATAATGCGATGAATTTTTCTGCGGCTGCGGCAGCGTTCGCAGGCGGCGAAATGGCCTTCATAGTCAGCGCGCATCTCCGGCGCAAGGCTGGAAATATCATAGCGCCAGCCCGCCAGAATCTTACCTACGATGGGATCGACGCACTGCTGACTCATAAAGAACTGCGTACTCTCATATTGTAGATGAAGCGAAGCGCTTATAGGCGTATAGCGGGCAGCGGCTCAGACTGCATAGCCACAAATAACCGGCTCTGAAACAATCCGCCACGCTCGCCCAGCGCCCTCTCCGCTCCCTTCCGGGCGATTTCCGGATGGTTATTCTGCTCTGATAGATGCGCCAGCACCACAAACGCTGCACTATTATCGTAGTCACTGGTCAGAAAGTCGGCGAGCTTCTCGTTCGACAAATGCCCCACATTGCTCGCTACCCGCTGTTTCACCGCCCATGGATACGAACCGCCGCGCAACATTTCCACGTCGTGATTCGATTCCATTACCAGGATGTCAGAGCCGCGCAGATGGTCGCGCACATTCACCGGCACATAACCGAGATCAGTCACCATGCTGACTTTCGAGCCTTCGGCACGAAAGGTGAAGCCGACGGGATCAACCGCGTCGTGTGGAATGGTGAAAGGCTTCACTTCGATATCCCCGATCTGAAAACGATGGCCCGATTCGAAGCGCTCCAGTTTTTCCAGGTGCGGGCGCTCGCCTTTTTCGTTGCGCAGCGCGCGCGCCCACGCCGCATGCGTCGCCCCGGTCATAAATACGGGGATGCGCAACTTCTTGGCCAGTGTCGCCAAACCATAAATGTGATCGTTGTGTTCATGCGTGATGAGGATGGCGGTGAGTGAATGCGGATCTTCGCCCAGCGATCTCATGCGCTTGAAAGTCTCGCGGCAGGAGATGCCGGCATCGATGAGAATCCTGGTTTGCGTGCTGGCCACAATGGCGCAGTTGCCCCGGCTGCCCGAGGCCAGCATCGACACGCTCACACACATGTACGCCAGCATACCCCTAGCGCCTGTGAATCCGCGAGTAACTTTTGGGGGAGGTGCTGTCCTAATAATGCGCAGTACTAGGACACTACCTTGGGGGAACATGAAACAGGAATGTGGAGCCCCAGACGCCCTCGTCCGCGCCAGCCCACGAGGCCGATTCAGCCTTTCGCCACGGGAATCTATTTCAATCCCACGCCATAGAAATACGTATACGTGCCGTTCGGTTGGATGGGCAAGCCAGTCTCAAAGCTGGCAAAGATAATCGCGTTGTTCTGAAAAGAGACGAACAGATCCTGCTGCGAGCTCGAAGTCGAGGTGCGGAAGGTAAACATGCCGTAGAGCGGGTCCGGCAATTCACTCGGCGTGCCGTTGTAGACATAAGAAGTGTCGGCAATGGCCGCGAGCGTACCTGTCGCCATCGTGTTGTTCTGGCTGTCAGTCATGGTTACAGTTCCATTCGCGCCAACCGTAATCGTGGCCAGGCCTTCGCTGGGCGTGCCGCTCTCCACATTGTTTTGCCCCATCTGCGCATTCGGCTTCTCGTAATAGAGTGCCGTGTAGTTTCCCGCATTCGCCGGATTGAAATTCTTCGACGAAGCCTTGGGCAGCCCCAGGATTGTTCCCGAGTTGGTGTCGACGGCGAAGAATCCGTCCACGGTGCCAAAAACATAATCTATCTCGCTGCTGCTTTCCGTAATGGTGAAGAAGTTTCCCGACGGGTCCTCGGTCAGGCTCGACGCGGGAAAGGTTCCGCTGTTGAACACGTCTTGCTGGCTGAGTGTTCCGTATGGCCAATATCCTGCATGACTGATGTCTCCTGAAGTGTCCACGCTCGACGTGCCCAGTTCCACGCCGCCACTGCTGGTGCGGAATTGCAGGTAGTTGAAGTTGCGCCCGGCGAACGTCTGGATGGTCACTGGTACACTCTCGATCGCCGTGATCAACGCGGTGGTATTGCGCTGAGTTCCGGCGTTCGCCGCCTCGACCATCATTACCGTTCCTGGCACCTGATAGG
Source organism: Candidatus Sulfotelmatobacter sp. (assembly GCA_030045935.1). Classification (GTDB taxonomy): domain Bacteria; phylum Acidobacteriota; class Terriglobia; order Terriglobales; family Acidobacteriaceae; genus Sulfotelmatobacter. Next base: position 504 of record JASIEN010000006.1, on the reverse strand, counting down.
CGGTAAGCAAATTCCCATTCGGATCGGCGATGGTGTAGGTGCCATTGCTGTTCAAGTGGTAGGGCACCGTCCCTGTTTCTCCATTGCTGTAGTTCTTGTAAGTGATAGTCTGCGCAGCCGAGTTGATCGAGATGGTCAGGAAGTCTCCCACCGCGGCAGTTCCGTTGTAACCCCGAACTGCGCTCTGCACCGAACTCTGATTGGAATTGGAATTACAGCTTACTAAGAAACACACAATTGCCATCGATAAGGCTCGTATGAAGGCTTTCATCAGCAGTCCTCTCCTGAGGATCACTGATCGGCAAAATTGGTTGATTGATTTAGTCCAGAAAATAAGAGGTTTCTCAGGCGGTCATTTTCTCGGGCGCAACTCATCCAGCGCCCGCCTCGCCACTGCACCACCATACGCCCCCGCGACTCCAGGAAGCGCGACCAGAAACGATCCCCAGATTTGACCGTTGGTCGGCTTTACCGTTCGCAGCAGGTAAGCAATCCATTCGGTCA
>JASIEN010000084.1 GCA_030045935.1 Candidatus Sulfotelmatobacter sp. | reverse complement strand
ACTTCACCAGCAGCATGGCGATCAGCGCCGTCCAGATTTGGGTCTGCACGGCGTTCTCGCTGGTCCCCACAAACGTCTTGACCTTCAGCGACTGCTTCAGCGCCTTGAAAAACAATTGTCGGGTAAGGGACTGGCGCGGTGCTGAGTTTCCTCGCCCGTTTCCAATCCCTCCCCATAAGAACTGCTCATGAAGTTTTCCCTCAAGCAGCTCACCCAGTGAGTTTCGCCGAAAGGGTTATGTGTCCTGTCGTCAGACGGCCACTTTCACTTTCCCTCCCCGACCCCGGGCAGCGGCTGGATTTTCCAGTCCCAATACAGCCCCAAGACGTCGTAGAGATACTCGTTACTCCATCGCCGCCATCCCACACTCGACTTTCGCCGCCGTTTCCGCCGCGTCAATAGAGTCCGGATTTTCATCTCGACGTAGTCGCGGACCTCGCTAAAGGCCCGACTGGAGTTACCCACCCTGAAATAGTTGACCCACCCAGCCAGCGTGGCGTTGATTTGCTTCACCAGGTCCGGAATGGGGGTTGCGCCCCCACCTCCGACGATGTCGCGGATCTTCGCTTTGACGGCCTTGCGGGCCTTCTTCTTCGGGGTCATCAAGACAAAATACCCGTCTCCATTCCGCTTGCGAACTCGACGCAGATCAAACCCCAGGAACCCGAAGGCTTCCCCTTTCAGCGTATCCACCACTTTGGTTTTCTCCTGGTTCAATTCGACACCGATAGCTGCGAACTGTTCCCGGATTCGTTGCAGGGCCCGTTCGGCCCAGCCCCGTTTCGTGTGATGACCGCTGACGGTGATGACGATATCATCGGCGAACCGATGATAGTTCACTGCCTCATAGGGCCCCTCTGCCGTTTTGCAACGAATCGCGTCAAAGAACCAGTCCACCTCGTTCAGATAGATGTTCGCCGCCAACGGGCTGAACGGCCCCCCTTGCGGGACGCCGATCTTTCCGCCGACTTTGATGATCTGCTTCACCAAGTGCAGGACTTGTGGGTCCTCGATCCGCTGCGCAATCTTGCCTAACAGGACTGAGTGTTGGATCGTGTCGAAGTAGCGCGATAAATCCAAATCAATCACTGTAGACATGCGCCGCAACACACTGCGCCTGACTTCCGCCAGGGCCTTGTGTGGCGACCGCTTCGGTCGAAATCCATAGGAGTTGGAGCAGAAGTCCGCCTCGAAGATTGCTTCCAGGATCAGCTTCACTGCCCCCTGCACCACGCGGTCGCGGATGCAGGGAATCTGAAGTATTCGGACTTTGCCATTTCCCTTCGGGATCTCCACCCGGCGGTTCGGCATCGGCTTGTACCTGTCTGTGATGAGGTCCTCCCGCACACTCGCAAGAAACGCCGACCGCCCCGCCGACTCGATGTCAGAGAACTTCTGGCCATCGACTCCCGCGGCGCCGCCGTTGCTCTTCGCTATACGGTAGGCCTCTTCGAGGGTCTCCATCTTCGTAGTGTGCACGAACAGCCCCCAGAAACGATGCGTCTTGTCAGACTTCGCCTTTCGATAAATCCGCCGCCGCAGATCCTGCAGACTGATGGGCGCTTTTGTCATTTCACCCCTGCCTCACCTTGGTTAGCGGAACACTCACCGGTCCGGGTCCTTCCCTCCAGGCGCGTTTTGCTGCACGCCCATCACCAGTACTACGACCCGATCCGTCACCCTGGCGCCTATGCCCGCATTTCCCACTCACGGTTATAGCCGGCATCTTCTCGACGAGATTTCCTCGCCGGGCACCGAGGGCTTCTCCAGTTTCCACATCATCCTTCACACCATGTCGCCGCTGATACCCCGCCGGTGAGAGCCGCCGTATCGGACTCATTTCGGCCGGCCCTTGCTGCTTTCGCGCGTTATCGACCGTCTCAGCCACCGGAAATTCGTGTAACGAGGCTACGTCTACGTTCACTGCACGTTGCAACCTGGTGCGTTGCGCACACTCCTTTCTGAGTATGTTGTCGGAGGGCTCCGTCGTCTTGCTTTCGCTCCACGACACCTCCCAAGCTACGAGGCCTGAGTCTTTTGACCTCGGTCGGTCTTCCACCGACTGGACAATGTGTCCTTGACTGGACACGCCGATTCCCCAGCGCTCTTTGTAGATCTTGGCGATCGTGCCGGCGGCCAGTTTCAGGTTGTTGGTGACAAACACCATCGTCTCCTGCTTTTCTTCCACCCACACCTCGATGCGCCGCAGAAAACACTCCTCTCCTTCGGTCGCCAGCTTGAACAAGAAGATTACCTCGTCCTTCCGCACGGTGCCTTTCTCCGGCACCGCCCGCTGCTCCACCACCTGGTAGTCGGCGTTGTCCTTCAGCCGGCTTACAAAAAACACCTGCTGCCGTGTCAGGTCCGCCCACCAGTCGTAATCCGCATAGCCGCGGTCAAACACCAGCATGGTTCCCGGCGCAAACGACATCTTCTTGGCCGCGTGGATGTCCGCCTGCTTGCCGTCGCTGATCACCGCGTACTGCGGCAGATAGCCGTCGTGATCCAAGACCAGATGCAGTTTGACTGCCCCTTTGCTGCGCTTGTACTGCGCCCAGTCGAACATGGACAGGCTCAGCGCAATCGTCGTCGAGTCGATTGACAGCAGCTTGTGCTTGAAGCGGAACTTGCGCTTCTGACCCGCCGCCTCGCGCTGACAGCGCTCCAACACGTCGTAAAACACCGATCGGTACAACTCCCAGGGACGGTGTTCGTTGGCATAGGCCAGGGTGGATCGCTTGGGCGGCTCGCTGACACCCAAATGCCGCAGTTTACCTTCGCAGGCCGCCAGTCCACCGGTAATCTCGCGCAGGCTTTGCGCGTGGCCCAGTTGGCAGAACAGCATGGCAATCATTTGGGTCCAGCTACTGAAGCCGCGCGCATGTCGCTCGGTCTTATGTTGCTCGACCCTGGCCTCAAACGGCAAGCGCGGGAGAAGCTGCAAAATCTGGCTGAAGATGCTGCATACTCGATTCATGGCGGAAGTCTCCGGATAGTTGAGAGTCTGGTTCTTGATCGGAACCCAGAACCACACTACCGAAGCTTCCGCCTCTGCCGCCCGACCCACTACACTCGGGTGGCAGAGAACCTAATTTGGACAAGAGTGATCGACCGCACAAAGGAAGCCGCCTATCATCCGAAAGGTTCGGCCCTATACGACGCCACCAATCCCGAAGCCCGGAAATACTATTGGAACCTCATGGACAACGCGCTGTTCCAGATCGGCCTGGATGCGTGGTGGCTGGACACCACGGAGCCCGAAACCGAGGCTCGCGAAGACAACGTGATGGTGACCAATAAGTTGAGCATTGGTAACGGAGCTCGGTATGCCAATCTTTACCCGTTGATGACGACCAAAGCGGTATACGACGGGCAGCGGGCGGCGTCGGACCAGAAGCGGGTCTTCATTTTGTCCCGATCGGCTTTCGCCGGCGCGCAAAGAAACGCTGTGGTGGCGTGGAGCGGCGATGTCAA
>JASIEN010000083.1 GCA_030045935.1 Candidatus Sulfotelmatobacter sp. | reverse complement strand
TCGCTGATCGTAATGCGGGCGCTGTTTGGCATCGCTATGGGAGGCGAGTGGGGCGTGGGTGCAGCACTGGCCTTTGAAACTCTGCCGACGGAGGGACGCGGATTCTTCTCCGGACTTTTGCAGGAGGGCTACGCAGCCGGATACTTGATCGCGGCACTGGTTTACGGCACAGTCTTTCGCTTCGTGGGCTGGCGTGGGATGTTTGTGATCGGAGCCTTGCCGGCATTTCTGGTGATTTACATCCGCACCAAAGTGGAGGAATCTCCCGCATGGTTGCAGGGAAAAGTATCGAAGTCGGCGGAGGCGCACATCGGCCGCGACGTTCTGTCGTACACCGGAACCTTCCTATTTCTGGTGCTGCTGATGTTCAGTTTCAATTCCTTCAGTCATGGCACGCAGGATCTTTATCCTACCTTCATCCAGAAGGACCACCATTACACGCCGCAAACGGTCGGATTTATTGCCATCATCGCCAACATAGGGGCGTTATTGGGGGGTATGTGCTTCGGCACCTGGTCAGAACGCATCGGGCGGCGCAGGGCGATCGTGATTGCCGCGCTGCTGGCGATTCCGGTGATCCCACTGTGGGCGTACTCCCATAGCGTGGCAATGCTGGCCCTGGGAGGCTTTGCCATGCAGTTCATGGTGCAGGGGGCATGGGGAGTAATTCCCGCGCATCTGAACGAGCTCTCGCCCGCCGGCGTGCGCGGAACATTTCCCGGCTTTGCTTATCAGCTGGGAAACTTTCTTTCCTCGTGGAACATAAAAGTTCAAGCGAAACTCGTGGAGCAGCGGTCTGCCGGCGTGTATGCACCGGTGATGGCCGCAACGGTTCTGGTTGTCGCCACTCTGGTTGCCATCGTGACCGGAGTTGGACGCGAGCGCCGGGGCGCGGATTTATCGAAGACGGGATGAGACCGCTCTCAAAACCTCCTCCACCAAAATGACTCCCAGCATCTGCATCGCTGTCACGCGCGGCTTAGCTCGCCGGCGGTTTGCGGCACGGGCGCGGCTTCGCCGGCAGGCCGCTGTTCTCCTACTTCGTCCAGATGCAGATCTTTGGTTTCGGGCGAGAATTTCAGGCTGATGAAAGTCATCGCGGCGCCGACAGTGAGCACGACAGCGGGAGAGAGCCACATGTCCTGCTTCTCAATCGAAGCGATGAATGGAATTTTGTGCGCCCACCAGACATACGCGCTGAACCAGGCGCCCAACAATGCGCCGGAGGAATAGCCGAAGCCCACGCCGGCGGCGCGACGGCGCGTGGGAAACCGTTCGCAGAGATATGCGGGAACAACGCCCCACGCCAGTTTCAGCATGGCGGCCATGACCGTGCCTAAGACGGCTTTCCACAAATTGCGCTCGATGGCAGCCTGATACAGGACATAGAAAACTGGGATTCCGAATAGAACCAAAAACGCGCAGTACCATTGCGTGAGAACTTTTCTTCCTGTTTTGTCGGAAAGCCAGCCATAGAGGTTGTAGCCGAGAAACGCCATAAACAGCGCGAAGCCGTAAATCAGACTGTAAGTGGTCGTATCGAAGCCGCGCCCTTTGAGAGTGAGAATGTTTGGCAGGAAACCATAGACCGAATAGTCCGTGAGGAACAGACCGGTCATAAAGAAAAAGACCTGGAGAAAATCAAAGAGCTGCGGCGGCTTGAACAAGCTGAGGAACGGAGATTTCTCGATCTTGCCTGAGGCCTTGGCTTTTTCAAATTCGGGAGATTCATGCAGGTTCTTGCGAATGTAGAGTGCCAGGAAAACCGGAACGACGCCGGTCATGAAGACGATACGCCAGCCGTAGGCGAGCATTGCTTCTTTCGTGGTGAAGTAAGAGACGGCTGCGAAAACCAGCGATCCGAAAACGTAGCCGAGCGGAAAGCCAGATTGGATGAATCCGCCGATCAAGCCGCGCTTTTTTTGTGGAGCATACTCGATGGCGAAGGTGTGGCCCACGGCGTACTCGCCGCCAAAGAAAATTCCCATGAACAGCCTGAGCGAGCAAAACAGCACGTAGGACCACGCACCGACCCGGGCATACGTCGGCAGAAAGCCCGCCGTAAGCGACATCAGGCCCACGCCGCCGATGGTGAAAACAAGAAGAAGCTGGCGTCCGATTTTGTCAGCGAAGCGCCCGAACAGCGCCGAACCAATCGGCCGCGCGGCCATAGTGATCGAGTAGGTGAACACGATCACGATGTATTGCCAGGCAGCGCTGCCTTTAGGAGAGATGAACACTTTGACCAGAATCGGCGCCATTATCAGCACCAGAGCCATGTCGTAAGCGTCGAGCATGAATCCCAGGAACTGGGAGAACATGGCCATTCTGGCTTCTTTAGGGAGGGACTGAGGTGTGGACATAGCAGGCTCCTGGGGAACAGACTTCGGGCCAAATGCTGCCTACATATAACACGATTCCAAACGAAGCCTTGCGACCTGCGTCACAGCTGGTTGTGATCCTTGACCTGTGGCGTTGTGACGTTTTTGAATCTCCATCTTCCGTGGCGCGGCAAGAATTGTAGACCGGCAACCGCCGGGGGCCAATTATATAGGGGATGTGCAACTTTTAGCACATCGCGCCATATGGCACTTCAGCGGCATTGTCAGGCCGGAATTCCTATGGTACGGTAGGTGAAAATTTCACGCCTTCATTAAATCATTCTCAGGGGCTTGTCTAATATTGCCGGTTGCACGAAACGCGTGCGCAGGAGTAGCGCCACTATGAAAGAGACGATGGAACCGACTCCCGCCCCGACGACCGGGGAAGACGAGAATTTTGCCAACCGCAAGTTGATTCGGCCGTCGCTGCCACGTGTCGAGCACAATCACGGCAATCACAACTCGGGGCACATGCAGGTGGTTGAACGGCGCGAGCGCCCGGAGCGGCATGATCGGCCAGAGCGGGGATTCGATCGTGGTGACCGCGGTGGCCCTGGTGGACGCAAGTCTGCGCCTCCAGAACAGACGAATGCCGAGAATTTCTACTATCAAAAGCAGATGCAGTCGAAGACGCCGATGGTGATTGTGCTGCAGGATGGCGAGGAGTTGCGCGGCATCATCGAGTGGTACGACAAGAATTGCATCAAGCTCAACCGCGACGGTGGCCAGCCTAATCTGATGATCTACAAACCCGCCATCAAGTACATGTTCAAAGAAGAGGAAAGACGATAAGGATTGAGAAATGGTGTGATTGAGTAATTTTGTAATCCTCAGCGCATCGCGCGCGCGGGTGGGTTTCTAAATTACCCAATTGCTAGATCTCCCAATTACTCAATTCCTGCTTCCCCCGTGCCTCGTCTGGTCCTCCCGTTGACAATCTCCCTTATCTTCCATAGCATCAATGACTTGAGGGAATAATCCTTGTGCCTTCCGGGGGCCGTTCGTGATTAAGCTCGACATTATCAACGAAGTGGTGAATAGAACCGGCATCACCAAGACCAAAGCCGAACTGGCGGTGGAAACGGTTTTTGACAGCATGAAGAACGCGCTCGCTCGCGGCCAGCGTATCGAGCTGCGC
>JASIEN010000082.1 GCA_030045935.1 Candidatus Sulfotelmatobacter sp. | reverse complement strand
TGCCCATAAATCCTCCTGACCTGATGCATGTCAGTTACAACGGATTAGGGCTGCGGGGGAAGGGTTCGAAACCGCTTACCACACAGACATTACACCCACGAATGCCAAATGGCGATTCGTACTTACTTGCGAGCGGCCGTTTTTTCCTGAGCCTCAAATGGCTCGGCCTGGAGCTTCCCGTTCTTCTTCAGCAAGATCTCCACTTTGCCTTCGGCCTGCTCCAATTCCTTGCGGCAACTGGAGGAAAGCTGCATCCCTTCCTCGAACAGGGTCAGAGACTGATCCAAAGGAACGTCTCCCTTTTCCAGTTCCTGAACAATCTTCTCCAGTCGCTGGAGGCAATCTTCAAATTTTGCCAACGGGATTTACTCCTGAGTTAATTGTATGCCGATTCCCGCGCAGCGTGTCCAGTCTTTTCTTGTAAATGGTCGGTGAACTTCAATGTTGGCCAAGCCCAAAACGGAATGGGATGTCGTTACTCACCGATTACGCGCCCGCTGAACTCTTCGTCCCCAGCGCCTCCAGCACATCGACTGCCGAACTGTACCGCCCCATAGGCGCGCTGATTTGCGCTCCCTGTACGGCGTCGCGGACGGCGAGCAGCATCTGGCGGGCAATGGCGACTCCTTCATCGCGCGCTGCCTGTGGCGTAGACGCCCGCTGCATGCGCTCCACGACCGCATCCGGCACTGAAACGCGAAGCTCGTTCTTCATGAACTCGGCGTTGCGGACGCTCACCAGCGGCCAGATTCCTGCGACTACCGGAATCCGGAACTGCTCAATCCGCCGCAGAAAATTCTCCAGCAGCCGGAGATCAAACACTGGCTGCGTCACGGCATATTCCGCACCCGCCGCCACTTTGTATTCGAAGCGGCGAACTTCCTCATCCAGATCGGTCAGCCCGGGATTTGCCCCTACACCGATTACGAAACTTGTGCCTTGCCCGAGGGGGTTAGCTCCAATATCCATGCCAAGGTTCAGATTGTGGACGATATTGACGAGGCCGATCGCATCCACATCAAAAACTGCCGTCGCGTCGGGATAGTTCCCCATCTTGGGCGGATCGCCGGTAATGCAGATCAGGTTTTTGATGCCCACCGCAGCCGCTCCCAACAGGTCGCTCTGAATGCCCAGCACATTGCGGTCGCGGCAGGTGAAATGAAGAATAGCCTCGATCCCCGCGTCCCGCTGTATCAGCAAAGACAGCGCCTGGTTGCTCATTTTCGCCGAAGCGCGCGGGCTGTCGGGAATGTTGATGGCATCGACGCCCACGCTCTTCAGAAATTTCGCACCCTCTAACTCTTTGCGGATATCGGTGCCCTTGGGCGGTACGATCTCGACCATGGTCAAAAATTCGCCGCGGGCCAGCTTCCTGCCCACAGCTGACCGCTCTGCTAACGCTTGAGCCGGAGTGGCCGTCGGCGTGGCCACGGCTGTCGCTACCTGCACTGAAGGTGTCTTGGCTCGAGCCTCACCCACGCGCAAAGCGGATTTCATCACTCGGATGTGATCCGGAGTGGTCCCGCAACAACCGCCCACCACTCTCACCCCAGCACCCACAAACTTGCGCGCGTAACTTGCCATGTACTCGGGCGAACAAAGATAGATATTTCTACCTTCCACTGAGCGCGGAATACCGGCATTCGGTTGGGCTGCAAGCGGCAGGGAAGTCAGCGCACGAACGCGCTCAATGGCTTCCAGCATCGCCACAGGACCGACGCTACAATTGCAGCCGATGACATCGGCGCCCCATTCTTCGAGGCGAGGGGTGAAGGTCTCAGGATCGGAACCGTCGAGACAATTGCTGTCTTCATCAATTGTGACCTGCGCTATCAAAGGCAATTTCGGGGCCACCTCCCGCGCCGCCAGCATCGCTTGATGCAACTCCTCGACATACCCGAAGGTTTCCAGAATCAGCAGATCGACTCCGCCCTCCACCAGCGCCGCGATCTGTTCGCGAAATGCCTGGCGCGCCTCATCGAAGGAAGTTTTTCCAAGCGGTTCGATTCTGCTATCCAGCGGGCCAACCGATCCCGCTACCCACACATCGAAGCTTTTAGCGGCCTCCCGGGCAAGCCGCGCCCCAGAATAATTAATTTCGCGGACCTTGTCGGCAAGGCTGTGCCGTGCCAGACGAAACGAATTGGCCCCGAATGTATTGGTTTCAATGATTTCCGCCCCAGCCTTGAGATAGTCGTGGTGTATGCCGCGGATCAAATCCGGCTGGGATAGATTCAACTCGTCATAACAGCGATTGATAAACACGCCTTTGGCGTAGAGCTGGGTGCCCATGGCTCCGTCGCATAGAACTGGCGATTGCTTGATGCGTGTAAGAAGGTCAGCCACCATACGTGTGCTTCAGAATACAGCATCGCTCGCGAAGCGTGCACTGGAGCTCTGTTATAATCCGCTATTTCACCCACGAATCCGGCTTCTCTAACGATGCGACCGATCTTGCTGAATAGAATCGCAATCTTACCCGCTTGTCTTATGGCGGTTGCCTTTATCCTCTCCTGCGGCGGGCACAAGCACCCGACAGTAACGGTCAGCAACCTGAATGACCGCAGACTGGTGGCTTCCCAGAGCGTGCTGAGCCCAACGGCGAACCCGGGACTAGTAATCATCAACGGCGCCGTCGATACTGTTGCCCGGGCGGCAAGAATCTCGGCCGGAGCTTCCCCAGGTTTAATGACCCTGTCGCCCAACCGAGCCACTCTGCTCTCGTTCGATTCGTCCACTAACAGCGTGGACATCATCAATACCGGGAAAGAGAGTAACACTGGCTCGATTCCACTTTCCGGGCCGACCATCAGCATGGTAGCCACAAGCGCATCGACGGGATACGCCGCCGTTCCTTCCTTTCCATTTAACAGTGGTCAAACGCCAGGCGCCGTGGTGGCTATGAGTCTCAGTTCCGGCAGTCTTATTCAAAACATCCCCGTTCCAGGAGCCGAGATCCTTGCGGCTAGTCCCACGGGCAATCAAATGCTTGTGTTTCCAGATCCTACAAGCAACGGCAACAGTTCCGCCTGTAATTACAGCAGTAGTGGTCTAACGGTTCTTTCACAGCTATTGGTAAACACCGGTTACCCCGTGAGTATGGTTCTTTGCGGTTTCGACCATCCCGCCTACGCCGTCTTCAGCTCCGATGGCAACACGGCCTATGTGATGAACTGTGGTCCTGAGTGTGGCAGCGCCAGTGCCAGCGCGAGCGTGCAGGTGGTTAACATGACTACTCCCACAGGGGTTCCCGCACTGGTCGGTTCTCCCATTCCTGTGGATGGAGCAACTTATGGCTTGCTTAGCGGGTCAACCCTCTATGTCGTAGGCACCCCAACCGCGTCGGTCGCCAATCCAACGCCGAATAATGCGTGTACAGGCGAGACCACCGCGGCCACTGTCTGTGGTCGCGTCGATACGCTGAATGTCAGTACAACTCCACCGACTGTGACCGGCAGCGCTGTCATCACCGACGGCTATCACGACCGCATTGAAATGAGCATCAACGGCCAGCTTTTCATCGGTTCGTATGCCTGCACGGAAATCGGCGACGTCAACATTCCTATCGGCCCGGACAATCCCGAAGTGCGCGGCTGCCTTTCCATCTTGAACACGACTAATGGGTCGGTCGTCATTCCGCCTGACAATGGCGACGTCACCGGCCTGCAGATGCTTACCAGCCGATATGTGGTATATGTGGCCGAGGGCGGAAATTTGCGGGTCTATGACACTCTGATCGACAGCTTGCTCATTGACCAATATATCTCCACCGGGACCGTCACCATCTCCGGCCAGATCATCGACGTGAAAGCCATTGACTTCTTCTAACGGTGGTCGTTAGCCACTGGTCGTTTGTCGTTGGGTGCGCGTTTTGTAGAAGATCTCTGCGGCCCATTGTTATTCAATTACTTCGCCGGCTCCAATACAAGCCGATGCGCTGCGCTTGACGAAACGGCTTGCGAAGTAAACGCCAGCGGAAACGTCCATCCCTCATACCAGGCGGCCCACTGGTCCATATAAAACGGACTCAGAAAATCTCCACTCTGCCCTGTGACGATATTCAGCGTGGATTGATCCAGGTCAGCCAGATTCGCGGTAAACCGCTCCGATGGCCCGTGAGTGGGAGTCACTGCCTTCACGCAGTATTTCCCGCCTGATTGCTCCTGCAACCCCGGTGCACTCCAGCGCCGGACGAACGGAATTTTTCCCAGTACGGGATGTTCAATCTCAACCGCATTGACTCTGCCCCAGCGCCATGATGTCAGATCCCTGGGAGCATCTACGCCATCGACCGCGGCCTCCACCGCCGCAGCGAGCAGCTCATCATAGTTCGCATATTTTTCGGGAAGCCAGCGCTTCGGCTGATGCAGCATCACATTTTGCAGCCAGACGGTATGCATTTCCCACAGATACGTCCGCCAACTGAGCATCGCGAGATATTCTTTTGGTTGTTTTTCGACAGCAGGCGCTGCTCCCAACCGGGGCTCCAGCAACAGCCGTGTCAACTCCTGGGCTGAACGCACAGCGATCGTGGGGGCAGCGGAAGCCGCTGTCATTCGACCATCCCAATTGCGCATCAGATCGGCGGCTTGTTTCACCCGGGCGGAAGCTTTCGCAGTATGATCGATGGCGTAAACAAATCGCTCAGCAGCGAACAGATCGTTTTCCGAGTGGATGTCGTTCTCGAGCGCGAGCATGTCGCCCGGACCAAACTTTCGTCCCGATTCAAGGACGTGATAGATGCGCTCTGCCCGCCACGGCGCTTCCCACTCCGCGCTGATCGAATAGGGATACTTATCGGGCGTCGCCCGGCCATTCGCCGTCGCAATTACTCCTGACGGCGGATTGTAGATGCTGGGTAGCTTGTCGAACGGAATGTAACCGATCCATTCTTGTGCATCATCGGCTCCGCTAACCGGCAAACTTCCATTACCGGATGCTCGAATCGGAATGCGGCCCGTCGCCTGATATCCAATATTGCCGTCCACATCGGCATAAACCACGTTCTGCCCCGGCGCGTCGAGTTCGGAAAATGCCTTGCGAAACTCCTCCCAATTCTGCGCCGCATCAACGTCAAAAAAAGGCATGCGCAGACCGTCGTAAAGCGTCCAACCCAGCGCAATCTGCCGAGTTTCACCAGGAATGATGTCAGTGACAATCGGCCCGTGACGTGTGATTCTCACATCGACGTCCACGTCAGCCGAATTCTTGACGTGAATCACTTCCGCTCGATGCTCAATCGGCTGCATTCCGTGCGGCGTCTGGCATGCGTCAGCATTGCAGTTCTCGATGAACGCATCCGTGACCGTCGGGCCAAGATTGGTGAATCCCCACGCGATGCGTTGATTGTGCCCAACGATCACATAAGGCATGCCTGGTAAGGTCACGCCGGCAACATCGAACTTACCGGACTTCAAATGCGCCTCATACCACAGGTTCGGCATCTGATGCCCGAGATGCATATCATTCGAAAGCAGCGGCTTGCCCGTGACCGTGTGCGCCCCTGAAACGACCCAGTTGTTTGAGCCGTTTACCGCATCGAGATCCCAATCGCCGAGCCCGAGGTTTTTTATTGATTCGATGGTGGCGTCATCCCGAAAGCGCGCTCTTTCACCAGCGCGCTGAGGGATCTCGCGCGGAACCACAGATGGTTCCGACCCGGGCCTGAACCCCGGCATCCATGTCACCGAATTGTCCGGCTCATCGTCATCGTCGTCATTGTCATCCGAATCGGTCTCATTGTCCTGTTCGTTAATGTCTTCCTTCATCACCGTCGGCGGACGGTCATGCCACGACCGGTTCACATACAAGTCGTTAGCCAACTCCGGGCCCAACTTTGCCAGAATCTTCTCGCGTGCCAGCGTGTCATAGAGGGTATAGAAATTCAGATCCTTTACCATTTGATTGGCGATAACGATGGAATCTTCGGCCTTCCACGGCTGTGGAGAATATTTCAAGATACGAAACTCAACGGGCAGCTTATCCTGGTGAGACTCAATGTACCCGTTCACGCCGCCAGCATAAGCGTCGAAATAAGCGCGGTCTCGGGCGCTTGCAGTAAGAAGATTTTTTTTGGCTGCCGCCCGCAGGCCGAGCACGCGTTGTTCCCGGTCAATCTTCAAAGCAGCTTCGCCCAGAATTTCCGAAAGCTCACCGGCACCAAAGCGCCGCATAATGTCCATCTGCCACAGACGGTCTTGCGCTGTGACGTAGCCCTGGGCGAAAAACAAGTCCTCCAAAGTGGAGGCCTCGATGGTAGGCACCCCATGCGCATCGCGGGTCACTTTCACCCCAGCTGACAAACCTCCGATCTGAACATTGCCATCCAGCTGCGGCAGCGCCGAGCGCGCGACTAGATAGGCATAAGAGATGACTCCCGCTGCGAGCAGGAAAAGCAGCAGCAGTATCCAGAAAAGCACGCGCAAGCCTCTGGAGCGATGGGGAATGGCAACAGACAGTTCGGCAACGCTGCTCATGGAAGCTCCGATTCTAGCAGCATCCTTTTTGTCATTCCGACTCTCGAGCGGACTGATTGCTAGACCTAGACGCGCTGGGGTTTGGCTATACGGTTCTTCCTGTATCCCTTTCACAGTGTTCGATGCCGTACATTAAGGTCAAGATGAGGGGTTCCATGCAGGAGGGTATCAAGGCACTGTGCGGCAAATTGCTGGAGTGTCAAGATGATGACCAGGCTCGCATCATTTGCATCGAACTGAAAAAGCTCATTCACGAGCACATAGAGGAGTTGCGGGTAAAGGTTCGAACTACCATGGGCAAGCGGGTTGCGTAGAGACTGTCCCGGCCCTTTCAGGGACCCGAACCGCCATCCCCAAGCATGTTGAGTTCCCGTCGCTCGAAGTCGTCAACCGCCATCCAGGTCTGTATCATGGAAGTCCTGCACAGTGCGCTCCGGGCGCCATGAGCGCGAGGGAAAAGTCCGCACCCATTGTTGCGTTATTTGAAAATGAATTTCATTTTCAATATGCCGCAATGCTATCCTGAGCCTTCATGTTGCAAAAGCGCATTGATGATCAGCCTTCGATCTCGCGCGAGATGGTGCGCGAAGCCCAAGACATCCTGCATCGCCATCTCAAACGGGTTGGCTTGAAGCAGACCGCGCAGCGCGATACGATTCTCCGCTCGTTTCTCGATACCCGCGATCATCTTTCGACCGACGAGCTGCACCGGCTGGTGCAAAAGAAGGACCCCAGCATCGGATATACCACGGTTTACCGCACGCTCAAGCTGCTGGCCGAATGCGGATTGGCCAGCGAGGTCGCCTTCCACGACGGCATCGCCCGCTATGAGCACCAGTACAATCGGCGCAGCCACCATCATATGGTTTGCACGCAATGTGGCGGTTCGGTGGAGTTCTTTTCTCCGGAAGTCAGCCAGCTCGAGCAGGAGATTGGGCGCCGATACCACTACGCAACCACCCGCCACACCTTCCAAATTTATGGCGTTTGCGAAGACTGCCGCAACAAGAATTCGGCGCAGCCCGCCTGATATCTATAGAGACCATGACCATGTCGATCGCCTGCCCCGAATGCGCCTTCGCCATGCCCGATGACGCCGCGTATTGTCCGGGCTGCGGTCGGCCGATGCGGCCGGTAGAGCGCGCGACCGGCAGGGTGGGCGCCTTGCCCGAAAATATCGCCGGTGCTCTGGCTTACTTTCTGATTCCGGCGATTCTGTTCCTGTTTGTTGAGCCGTACAGCCGCAATCGTTTTGTGCGCTTTCATTCGTTTCAATGTATTGCGGTGTACTTTGCAGCGGTCATTGTTGGGGCGCTGCTGCGGATCCTGGCTGTCGTGATGTTTTTCATTCCGCTGCTTGGGCCGTTACTTGTGGGGTTGGTGTCCATGGTCGTGGGCTTGGCGTGGTTCATTCTGTGGGTGGTACTGGTGGTGAAAGCGCTGCAGGGTGAGATGTTCAAGCTGCCGGTGGCCGGCGATTTTGCGGAGAGGCAGGCCGGGGCGGTGTGAAGCAGGCAATACGGCGTCATTCCGAAGCCCCGCGTTCTCACCAGCGGGGCGAGGAATCTCGCGTGCGTACAAAGAACAGCGCCGCTCCGCGCGAGATCCCTTCGCCATACGGCTCAGGGCAGGCTCTTCGCTCCGCCTGAAAAGCAGCTACGCTCAGGATGACGCCATCAGATGTGAGCTCCTCAAGTTTTGCAACTTGACTTTCTTCCTCCAAGCTGGCAATCCTATTAGCTTTTACTTTACCGGATAGATTGTGGAGCGGCGGACGCCTCGTCCGCCGAAACCCGAACGATGGCGTCCCGGGGCTCCGGGTATGTCCGGCTTTTTGCAGACGGCGATCTTTTTAAAGGAGCGAACAGTTGAGGGTCAAGGTGTTTTATCACGACAAGTGTTTCGACGGAGCGTGCTCCGCGGCGCTGTTCTCGCGCTTTTATCGCGAGAGGATTCGGGAGGACGCACAGTTCGTTTTCTCCGGTCTGCTGCATCGTGCCGGATCACTATTCAACGAAGCCGATTTTGACGGTGAGGAGAATGCTATCGTCGATTTCAAATATTCCAGCTCGCCGAAAATCACGTGGTGGTTCGACCATCATCAGAGCGCTTTTCTTTCGCCGCAAGACGCCGAACACTTCGAGCACGATGAGAGCAACCGAAAGTTTTACGATCCGGATTTCAAATCATGCACCAGCTTTATGGCCATGATCGCGCAACAGCGCTTCGGGTTTGATTCCGCGCCAGTGGCCGAGCTGGTGCGTTGGGCGGATGTGATCGACGGCGCTTTGTATCCGGATGCGAAAACAGCGGTTGAAATGAAAGCACCAGCGATGAAGTTGACCATGGTGATCGAATCTGCGCCCGATCAGCACTTCGTGCCCAACCTGATTCCCCTGCTGGCCAGCAAACCTCTGGAAGAAATTCTAGAAGCGCCGTTTGTTGCCCCGCTCCTGCCGCCTTTGCTGCGGCGGCATGAGTTGTCGATCGAAATTCTTAGACAGCGGACGGAGTGCAAAGACGGGACCATTTTCTTCGACGTTACCGATCAGGACTTTGAAGGCTACAACAAGTTTGTTCCTTATTATCTGTGCCCGGAGTCAATCTACAGCGTGGGATTGAGCAAGAGCAGTTTCCGGGTAAAAGTTTCGGTGGGATCGAATCCGTGGGCGCCAAAGGAGCCACGGGTGAACCTGGCGAAGATCTGCGAGCGCTATGGCGGCGGGGGACATGCGCGCGTGGGCGCGATCTCGTTCAATGTGAACCAGCATCCGCAGGCCATCAAGGCCGCGCAGGAGATTCTGAAGGAATTGCGCGCAGCAGTGAGGGTGCAGGGAGGCTGATTTGTTGAGGCTGCCTTGATGTCAGCTTACTGATCCTTCACTGTTGGACCTTCCCTATTGAACCCTCTCTACTGAACCGGACTGCCGCTCGCGAGGCACGCTGCCGCATTTCCAGTGGCGGAGAAGCGAATAGTGCCCGACTGGTCGGCACAAAAAGCGCGACGGCCAAACCCCGCCGGAGCCGCAGTCAGATGAAAACTGGTTGCTGGCGTCCCTTCGCATCCTGAAAGAACGAATGTATAACCGTACTTTCTGCCCCCGGCAAGCCCGATGGGAATCAACATGGCTTGATGTTCGTTGGGCTGGCCACCGCCAAATCCGTCCAGATCGGAGAGCGTGCAAGTGTAACCGACCGTTGGATATGTGCTCATATACGTAGCTTCAGCGGACAGAATCGTTCGCATAGCCGCTTGCACCTGAACGTCGCTTCCAGACGTGTTTGCCCCCACCGCGCTGGTGGAGATTTGATTCTGCATTGCCACGTTGCCGGTGGTGGCGGCTGCGTTGAGGCCGGCGGCAAGACCGGCGATAAAATCAGGATCCGACAACGGCAGGTGCACGGTCACGATGACGTCGTTCAGTATCCATACGCCGGATTCCATTTTCATGGCGAAGGTCACGCCCGGCAGAAATGGTCTGCGCTGTAATTGCTTGTCCTTGTAAATTCGGAAGGAAACTTCGATGTCGTCTTCGTCTCCGCGCAGAGAGTCATTGTCGACGAGCACCTCGATGCGACTCCCGCCTTGAGGAAAATCGGCACCGACCAGGACTGGCCCGCTGTCAAAAGACTCGAAAGCGTTTTGGTTCGTCTGCACCTGTTTCGCCAACAATTCATATGGCTGCAACTTCGCCATAGCTCCGGATTTTTCCAGAGCAGCGATCATGGCCGGCGGCAGATGTTTGCCGAATGTTCCCGAGGTTTTGCTGAAGAACATTTCAATCAGCGCCTGGCGCGCGGTTTGCGGCGCCGGCGCGCCGGAGGATTGCGCCGTCAATATGACGGAACCAAGCATCAATGTGGCGATTACGTTCACGATCGTTTTCATCTTCATCCTCATCCTTGCAGTGCCCCGTGCCCGTTTTTCGGAGATTCGATTTGCTCTGGACCTGAAGCACAACCCAGAAGCCTGCAACAGCAAAATCAAATTGGATATTGACATCGGCGCAGGGTTTGCTCCAGTTACCGACGTAAGCAACGGCTAGAGGCGGTGCAGCGAACGACTCCCGGCAAGCGCGTGGTAGTCTAAAAATCGGGTAATGTTCTAAGAGCGGAATTAGGACAGTACCAAAAATTACGTGGTCTCGCCGCTAAAGAAAATCGACCGCCAACGCGCACGTCGCAACGCCCTACGGCTGGTAGCTTTATTTGAGTTCGCAAAAGGGATGTTTGTGCTTTGCATCGGGGTGGTGGCCGTGCTGCTGGTCCACAAAGATGCGTGGCTCATTGCCGAGAGCATACTTGCCATGCTGCACATCAGCACGGACCGCCACTCGGCGCAGCTTTTTCTCGATTTTGCTGACCGGCTTACCGACGCAAAGCTCTGGCAAGCGGCGCGGTTGGCGTTTGCTTACTCGGTGCTACGCTTTACCGAGGCATACGGGCTTTGGAAGGAGCGCAGGTGGGCCGAGTGGGTTGCCCTTCTCTCCGGCACGTTAGGTCTGCCCTGGGAAATTCGCAGCATGATCCGTGGCGTGACTTTCATGCGCGTGGCAATCTTCATTGGAAATCTGGCGATCATCTTCTACATGCTTTTTCTTATCCGTGAGGGGCGGTGGAGCAGGCTTGCCGCGCTTCCCGCCGAAACCCGCGACCAGCAAGGGAA
The DNA here is from genome assembly GCA_030045935.1 of Candidatus Sulfotelmatobacter sp. Taxonomy (GTDB): domain Bacteria; phylum Acidobacteriota; class Terriglobia; order Terriglobales; family Acidobacteriaceae; genus Sulfotelmatobacter. Next base: position 1,200 of record JASIEN010000082.1, on the reverse strand, counting down.
GTAGAGTCGAATGGCTCTGGCAGCGCTTACTTCTTTGGGGCATAATCACGCCAGCTTCAGGCGCCGGAGGCGATATGAGGGTTGCTCTGGGTTGCTCAGTTCTTCTGCTAGTGGTTATGACAGGAATGGTGGTCGCGCAGGACACCAACTTCGACCATGGCCCACAGTATCTTCTGACGAATGGTTCCTCGATTTTTGCCCGGCCTATTGCGACGCCGATCATGTCGCCGCCTGCGCCGGTGCCTGAAATTGGTGCATCCGACAGTACGGAAGGGCTGGCGGCGGGAGCAGAGGACGCGACTGTCACGCCGCAGCCTCCGGCGCCCTTCGATTTCTTTCCGATCTTCTATGGCCGCAAATGGGTCAACGAGATTCGAATGAGTTCCTTGGCAGAAGATTCGGCAGAAGATATCGAACCGCCGCCAAGCCTCGTTGACGAAGGAGTGGAAGGCACCTCGGGTCAAGGACTGATTCAATGGGGTTATGGGCCCAGCCTGGGTCAGGCGGCGGCTCAGGGCCGGGCGCAGTCGGGAGGTGCTCGGCACGTCTACACCAACGAAGATATTGATCGCCTGCGCAAAAGCGGTTAAACGGCCTGGATGGACGGGAATCGAATCTTAGCAGGCAGAGATCGCTGAGAAAGCCGCCCGGCTGAAAACTAGGGCTTGTCCGGGCTGATGGGATTGCCTCCGCGGCATATCAATATGCAAGTGGCCAAGATTGCGCCGGCTCCGGCAACCTCAGCCCAGGCGCTATTCAGAAATGCGCCTGTGGCGTCGACCCCGCTCGCCGGACGCGCCGCCGCGCCACAGTGTTCGTCACGGGTTTTTTGCTCGGACTCATGCACGATCACATCTCCGCTTGCGGACTGCTTCGAGGATTTCGCAAGGGCGGCCTGATAGTGAATCTTTACATCTTTCTGGTTGGCAGCCACCGTCACCTTGCCATCAACATCGGTGACGTCAAATTGCGTCCATTCGGGTGAAACCGGAATCACGGTCATGCAGTTCACGCGCACCTTTATCTGTCGTACAGTGTTCAACTGCAGGCTGCCGTGATCGAGAACAATCTCAGCGCCTTCGAATTGCAACACGGTTTCGGGCAGGATAGTGACGGTGGATCCTTCCGCGTCGATTTTTGCGACAACGCCGCTCGGCGTCTGGATAGAGTCATGGGGAAACAAGGGGGCGGAAGAATTGG
>JASIEN010000081.1 GCA_030045935.1 Candidatus Sulfotelmatobacter sp. | reverse complement strand
GTGTAGGCTATCCGTCGATCACGCCTTGGGTTCGCGAGCCGGCTTTCTGCTTTGATTTTCCCCTGTTGGTTGCCCACTGGGGCACGGTGTGATAGCCGGATCCGAGATCGACTAATTCATTCAAATACCTGCGGAACCTGATTTTCCTGTAGTGCTGAGGAGCTGGGGAGATCGCACGACCCAGGGCGGCTTGAATCGACCATTCGGCGTCCCGGAAACCGCAAAGCGCGCGGGCCGCGACCAGACTGGAGAACCGCGGATTCACTTCCAGCAACCGGACGCCGCTGGAGCCGTTTCTCAGCTGAATGTTGGCACTGCCTCGCAAACCACTGGCCTTCGCAAACTGAAGAGCATAGTCGATGACCGCTTTGTCCTGCGAGGTTTCGGCAAACCGGGAGCAACCCCCATACCCCAGTTCGCGACGGAAGGCCAGAACCTCGGTAAAGTGGTCGCAGGCGAAAGCTCCGACCGAAAATTCGCCCTCGTGGCCGTCAATGAACTCCTGCACTATGCTGGCCGGAAGTTGGGCGATGCCGGCCGCCAGTTCGTCGCCCGTTTTCACGACCCTGACACTCCGAGAGCCGCTGGAACGGCGCGGTTTCACCACCAGCGGGAATCCAACCCTTTCGACCAGCCTCTCCACAGTTTCGGGATCGGAGCTGTCGGCAAAAGCCGCAAGAGGCAAATGGCCTTCCAACGCCCGCATGCACTCCAGCTTGTCGCCAAAAACTCGCAGCCATGGCCACGGTTGGCAAACCACCACCGTGCCGCCCGGAAGCTGCTGCCCAACTTGCGCCAACACCCAGATTTCAGCCTCGGAGGCCGGGACGATCACGTCGGTCTTATGGTGCCGGCACAGGTCATCGACCGCGTTCACATACTGTGCATCAGAAGCAGCCGGAACGGCGTGGAAACGGGAGACGAACGCTCGCCCGATTCCAGAATCATCCATGTCGCAACCCGATATGTCGAAATCGGTCTCCCCCACCCGCAAAGACTTGACTAACGCTTGCCCCAAGTCTCCACCAAGCGCAGTAACCAGAACGCGAATGCGACGGCGGCTCATCGAGTCAGTACCTCGACCAGATAATTCATTTGAGGATCGTGGTGGCGGGAATCTTGAATTACTCTGCTGGCGTCATAGGGTGCACGTTCGAACTGTACGCTGCGCTTCGGTACATCCAGAATCGCATATTCGGCTGCGCCAGACCGGCTTCTTGGTTGTCCCACGGAACCGGGGTTGATGATCACTTTGCCGCCACATTCTTTGACCATTGGATAGTGAGTATGCCCCAACAGGATGACTTCTTCAGGGCAAGCTTGGAAGCGCTCCCATTCCGCAAAGTCAGGATAGACCCGGCCTTGCAAAGGCATCCAGGGTGCGCCGTGATACATGGCGACGGACACACCGTCCAGGGTTAACGACCGATGTTGTGGCCAGGACGCAAGCAGTTCGCGAGCCTGTGGGGACAGTATTCTCATGCAGCGCGTCAGGGCTGAGCCATAGCGAGCACGATAGGACTCGTTAGGCTCCTTGCCCTGAGCGAGGCAGTCAATAAGAGTCTGGTCGTGATTACCGAGAATTCCGATGATCTGGTTGGCATCCCAGTTCTCGGCGCACTCGTTGACGAAGGCATAATAACCAACCAAGTCCCCCATAAAAAGTATGGAGTCGACGCGATCGCGCAGAGCGGCGAGGACCACCTGAAAGGCGGGACTGTTACCGTGAATATCTGAGATGAGTCCGACCTTCATTCCACCAGCCACTCCGGTTTGGCCGCCCACATCGCGGAAAGAATATTTTCGAAGGGCTGGAGCCAGGGCTTGATTTCCGAGCTGAAAGAATAGAGGCACTCGTCGCGGACGCCGTCGTCGCGCCAGTCGACCACGAGACGCGAATCAGGAAGCTGCTGCAGCAATCGCACGAATCCTTCAGTATTCATTGGACTCCGGCCAGCCACCAAAAATGTTCCCGACATCCGGTTCATGGCGAGTTGGATAAGGCACTCGGCAGCCTCGTAAACAGAGACATAGTTCCGCCAGCTTCGTTTGCGCAGCACCACCGGCCTGGGCTCCGGTGGTGAGCCCCTCGCCGCAGCCAACAAGAGCCGGTTCCAGAACAGTGTCGGGCGCCGCTGCCAGCCCCACACGCCTGCCAAGCGCACGACGGAAGTTTTATGCGCAGGCAATATTCGCCGCCAGACTCTCTCGGCGTTCAGCTTGTCCAAACCATACGCACTTACCGGCTCAGTCGCACCGTCCGCGGGCGTGCGCGCCGGAAGTGGGGTGTATACGCTCACCGAGCTGACCATCACGCTAAACCAGATGCCAACGGAATGCGCCCACTGAGCCAACTGCGCGGCCATGGTCTCGTTGGCTGCGGAACCAGGGGTGGTGGCCTGTATCGCAGCCGCGGCGTGGAGTAATGCCGTGCCAGCGGGGTCGTCGATCTGCAGATCGGTGGAAAGCCGATCCATAGAGTTCGCATCGGCTAGATCGATCCCGCCCTGTCGAGGGGAGTTCAAAAGCGTGATCCGTGTTGCCGGACAAAGCCTTTTCGCTTGAGTTACGAGTTCGCCGCCAAGAAAGCCGGAAGCACCGGTAATGATCAAGTGCCGCAACGCTGCTGTCTGCAGTAGCTATCTCCGTTCGCCAGGGTTCTTAAAATGGTACGGCTTTGTCCCAGCGCCTCGCCGCAGGTTTGCACTCTTGCGCCGAGCCAAGTTCCATTCTCAGATTAATGTCGCGCTACAAAGTGAGTTGCGTACGGGAGATTGTACACCGCAGACAAAGAGGGGAGACTTCAGTGGTTAAACATGGGCGGGCGTCCTTTTTCAAGCTCACGCTCCTGCTGCGTT
>JASIEN010000080.1 GCA_030045935.1 Candidatus Sulfotelmatobacter sp. | reverse complement strand
GAACGGTACAGGTCGCCGCTCCCGCGAAGCCAGCAGTTCGACGGGGATATCCTTGAGATACTCAGCGCGGTCCTCGACGACAACGAGTTGAAGCGGTAAACCCACTTGCGGAGCCGCCAAGCCGACGCCGGGGGCGTCGTACATCGTCTCTTTCATCCACGCGATCAATTGCTGCGTTTCGGCCGTCACGATTTCTTCCGGCGTCAACGGCCGCGCTTGCCGGCGAAGGACCGGCTCCCCACCTTGCACGATCTTCAGACGCATAATGGATTCGATTCTAGCCTGCTTTGCGAGAGGAACCTTTCCCGGCTAACGCCAGGCGCCCATCCCTTGTACGCTGAGGCGGCAATTACAATGGTTCCGTCATGCCCGCCGGCGACGCGCAGAGAGTATCATTTCCGCGCGGCCGGTTCCGAGTGGGGAGGGGATTTCGTTCGGCCTGCCAAAAGCAATCAACGTCCTTGCTGTTTAGCGAGGGCCTCCTGGACGTCGATAAGAGCCGCTCGTGCTCGAGGATACTTGGGCGCCGCGACCGCCAGGTATGCCGCCGTTTCCGGTGTGATCTTCCCTTCCAGCATCATGGACGAGCCCAGTAAGTAATTCGCCTCTATCGACTGTGGACTGAGTTGTAACGCCCTTCTGGCCGCCACCTCGGCTTCTGCAGGTCGACCCAGTGTTACGAGCGCCGCGGCTTTGGCGGAGTAAATCAGCGCCATGTCGGATTCCAGAACCAGCGCGCGGTCAAACCATTCCAGCGCCTGCTGCGGCTGACCACTCTTGAGGTAGACGGCTCCCAGCTCGATCTGTGCCTCGACGAAATCGGGATCCAGCCGGACAGCTTGCATCAAGTGTTGACGCGCCGAGTCCAGGTGGCCCTCTTTTGAGGAGTGGGCAGCCCGCTCGAATTCTTTGCGAGCAGCTTTGGGAGGTTTGTGCGCCAGGATGCGGGACGAAATGACGCCGGGGGAAGCTCGCTCCACGTCTTGCTGAACGCAGCCGTTCAAATCTATTTCTTTTTTCTCTGGCGAAAAGAGGGGAGGACGGTCGCAGGGCGGCTCCACATTTTGACCCGCCAGCAACACAGCAAAGCACCAGCCAGCCAGAAACAACCACGGTGAAGCTCGGTTGCCAAATTTCGTTTTCATGTTATCGAGTGCGATTTTGGCGAGTGTCCCCAGTCGTTCAAATGCACTGCGTCAGATTTTCTGGTCATTTTTTTGTCATCGCGCATTGTGCTGATTCGGCAAGATTTAAGCGCATGTGTTAGGATTTGAAACAACCCTAGTTTCATTAACGGAGGACCATGCGAAAGCCGGAAGTAGCCGTTTCGCCGCCGAAGCTGCTCCGATTCGGCCCGTTTGAAGTCGATACACGTGCGGTTGAACTGCGCAAACACGGGATACGAATTAAGCTCAATCAGCAACCGGTTCTGATCCTGAATATGCTTCTGGAGCAGCCGGGTCAGCTCGTATTGCGGGAAGAGATTCGCGAAAAGCTTTGGCCTGACGATACGGTCGTCGAATTCGACCACAGTATCAATGCGGCCATCCAGAAGTTGCGGGATGCGCTGGGCGAGTCCGCTGCAAGCCCCTGCTATATCGAAACACTGCCGCGCCGTGGCTACCGGTTCATAGGGACGTTGGAGGCTACTGCACCCTCGGTGGAGTCCATAGCGCCTGTACCGGCTCCCGATACGCAAGCTTCCGCCGCGCCGCCGGCCTCTGCCACGCCGGCCCCCGCCCCGGCCCTTCGGCTTTCCGGCAGGAAGCGATGGATTCCGCTGGCCATCGCCGCTGCGGCCGCAGTTGCGGGACTGATGGCATTCGTCACCCGCTCCAGCCTGACAGCCACCCGCCAAACTACCGCTAAGTGGACCTTTTCGCTGGGGGCTGTCGCAAACGCGGTGGTCTCGCCGGATGGCTCGGCCGTGGTATACACCACATCACGCGGGACCGTGCTGCGCCGGCTGGAATCCTTGGAAGAGATCCCCATAAGTTCCGAGAAGCGGCTCGGCGACAATGTAGTGTGGTCACCCGATTCTTCGAAATTGCTGTTCCGGACGATCCTGGATCTCACTCGTTTACCGCTCCCAAATGGTCCTCCCGCGATATTGTGGCCGCAAACCGGCGTAACCAGAGGTTACGCATTGGCGCCCGATGGCACGGTGCTGGTCTCGGTATTAGGAAGACCGGATGGAGGCGGGCTGTGGATGATTCCCGCAACGGGCGGCGACCGCATTCCTTTGGAAATTCCTGGTTTACGCGATGGCAACCTTTTCTATCCGGAATTCTTGCCCGACGGCAAAAACATCCTGTTCGGATGGGAGCCGTTCCCTCGGGAAACTGAGATAGGCGTGTACCTTGCAACCCTGGATGGGGGAAAAATCACAAGGGGACCCTTCCTCCTGCTCAAGAGCGTGACAACCGCTCATTATGCGCCCTCTCTAGGCGGCAAGCTGTTGTACGTACAGAATGACAAGATTTACGCGCAGACTCTGAATATCGACCGCGGAATGCTGGAGAGCGAGCCGGAGAAAGTAGTCGATGGTGTGTTTTCCAATGTGGTGACGCATTATCCGGGCTTCTCCGTTTCGCGCAACGGCGTATTGGCCTGGCGGGGCGGGCGGGCCGGCGTGGCGCAACTTACCTGGTTCGACCGGAGAGGCGCAGTTCTTGGCACCGCGGGGCCGCCTTGCTTTCCCGATGCGGTCCGTCTATCCCCCGATGAGAAGCATATTCTCGTTAATACCGTAGCCGATGGCGGCGGCTGGGGCATTGTGGAGC
>JASIEN010000079.1 GCA_030045935.1 Candidatus Sulfotelmatobacter sp. | reverse complement strand
AGGAAGTACCAATCGATCGGCGTCTTTGCTTGATTGTCTTGGTTGAGAAGGTGACCGTAGCTAGTAAAATCGATTCGCAGCTCGTGTTCAAGATCGAAGAGTTCATCAAGGAGAGAAACTTTCTCGTCAGTGGGGACTGGACTGCCGGTCCGCTTACGCAGACATTCTATTGTGCGATCGCGGTAGAGACCCGGCCTCAAACTGAGGTCGCAAGTCCGATGCCCTCGAAACCAAATCTGCCCAACGATGCGCACATGGTTTAGCACCACCTCTTCATCGCGCTCAGTATCTTTCCAGTCTTCCTTCTGCCACCTCTCGGAAATCTTTGTAATAACCTCCAGATAGTCCCCAATACTCGTAACGGGATCCGGGAAGCCCTTATCTTCGAGGAGCTTCTTGATCGTCTCAAGACGCGGCTTCTGAATAGGTGCGGTTTCGCTCATGAAATATCGCTTCCGTTCCGGGGGTCCATTTTACCGTAGGATGAGTCTGTCGAAATCAGGCCTTATCACTCAAATTCCGAATTCTTTCGACACATTTCACATTCGAACTGTTCCACCACCCAAGCGAGCTGGGGTAGGGGAGGCATTTTTGATTTGCCGCTGCCCTGCGCGACCGCGCGCGAGACCGACGCACAAAAGTTTAAGTTTCAACAACCTGCGCGTGGTAATGGCTCCCTTTGTTTTCACTAAGGTAGAGCCCCCCGTCACACATAGCGGCGTATTTGTATGTACAGGGACGTACATGACCTATGCCAAACATCAATTTGCAACTCGATTCTGCGTTGTTCAAGCTGCTTCAGGAGCGCAGGACAGCAACCGGCTGCGCAGTAGCCGAGTATATTCGGCGAGCAATTCGTAGCGCCTTGGTCGCGGAATTTCACGAGCCGGTAGCAACCGCCAACGCGGAAGCGCCATTTTGGAAGCCCGACCTGAATCTTGACGCCATTTTAGGTCCTGAGCTCTTAGCACTCAAACATCAGAGGGAAGCAAATGAGTGTTTTTGATCGGTTCAAAGCTTTGAAGCCCGCTCCTGTCATCGAGGTTCGCAGCGCTGCTGATTATCTCCGAATTCCCCAAGGATTTTTTCTGGTGCAACGGGACGGCTCCGAGCAGCTGGCCCACAACGATCTCTCGCTTGGGATTAGGTGGAATGTGCCAGAGGCGTTTTCCGAGGGCGGGATGTTCTTCCGGCTGACACAAGAACGACGCGAAATGCCGTTGGTCCGCTTGATTTTCAGGCAGCCTCTACCGCCGGGCGTGGCGATTGTGAACGGATGCACCGTCATCGATACGGAACAGCTCTCGCGCGAACAGGTGTAACAGGGATCAGAAATAGTGACGCAAGATCATCTAGGAAAGAAAGGTACGGTGTACCGCCTATGTTACTCGAATTTTGCTACGGTCCAAAAGTTGGGTTTCGTGAGCACGTGAGTCGCGAAGTTGGTGCTGCGTTAATCGCTGGTGGGTTTGCTGTTGAGGTGGCAGCACAAATCGACCCTGTCGATGCCGCGCGCAAAGCGCACCCCATAAAAGGCTGGTCCATCTGGCGGCAGGCCGACGCGCAGACCGGCGAAATCCGCTGTTTCATCGCTCATCATGATGGCTGTGGCGGCAGAACTTTATACAGCGGGCCGCCGAGCCCACAACGTGTTCACCGGTACGATCCGGCGACTGAGCGCGAGTTCTATGAGTGGGTTCCGTCCGACTGCCAGCAGTCAGTCATTGAAGAATTCAAGCGTCTGGGTGGTGGTCCGAAAGATCCGCTGGCGGAAGGTGACGAAGCTGCGCTGTATAACGAGCGAAAGGCACGTATGCAGGGCGCGATACATGAGCAGAACAAAAAAGGTGTCTATTTTGGAAAGTGAGAAAAGGGCTACAGGAGGACGACCTAATATGTCAGACAAAAACATTCGTTATGTAATCAGCGGAGCAAACCTTTCGGTGCGTTCATCGCAGGGCGACGAGGCAGCTACTGCATACATTGATGGCCGAGCATTCTCCTACCGCGTCAAATCTGCAAAAGGAGTTCCGTTCCCCGGAGCGGTCGAACAAATAGCCCCCGGCGCTTTTCGGGATAGCTTGGCTAGCGGCCAAGACGTAGTTGCAACTTGGAACCACAGCACAGAGCAAATACCACTCGGCAGACTTTGCAATAAAACACTCGTTCTGAGGGATGGACCGCAGGGCATGGATTTTACGATCAACTTGAACCCGAAGGTGTCTACTCACTCCGATATCAGAGAGCTAGTGCGCAACAACACAATAGATCAGTGTTCCTTTGCTTTCACCGTGGACCCAAACGGCGATGATTGGGCGGACTACTACGACGATGAGGACCGGTGTCACTACCAGTTGCGCACAGTTAACAGTGCGCGGCTCTTCGATATCGCGCTGGTGATGAGCCCCGCCTACCCGGTGGGAACTTCCGCAACTGCGCGGAATTTACGAAGCCTTGCCTATTCTTTTGGACCGCCGGCTCAAGAGTGGGACGAGCTACGCACGCAAGCCGAAAGTGCCATTGATAACTACCATCGCCAGCGAGCTGCCGAATTGGCTGATGAGATTCGGAAGGGGCTTTAACCATGCCCCCGCACCGAAGCCCGATTCGATGCAAACACGACGGATGAGCAAATTGACGAACTGGCTCGATTTCCGCAATGACAACGCTCAAAGGGGCCTCGATGATTATCCCATCGGAGCCCCAAAAGACTTACCTGACTCAAACGTATGGCTACCGTGACTTCTCGTCATCCGCTACCAAACATCGTTCACTGTCCGCCCCATGCAGCGTGGTCCACTTCACCTTTATTCAAGTATCAGTTTTACCAACGCAGCGTAGCAGTAACTCCGGCGCAACGCGATGCAGAGGCTAACGAAATGTCCCCTACGCAACTGAGTTACGACGATGTTGCGAGGTGCCACGTTGTTTCAACGGGACTTGACCGCGTGCGACGGCTGCCAACCCCGAGTTGGGCCATGAATGATTCCATGCTCAGGAAGCTGCTAGTGGTCTGCATTCAACGGCGCTGCGGCAAACACAGACCAGTGATCACTGATGATATTGCCGAGCAGAAAGCTATCCTCGAACGATGCCGAAAGATAGAAACGGACGCCATTATCCCCCGACTAATCGCGTGTTTGGGCCGGCACTGTCACAGATATGTAGCGACCGAGGACAAGAACACTAAGGCCGAATTAGAGCCACGGATTTCTGCACTGGACACACGTCTGCAAGTTCTTCAGGCTGGACCGGGCTTCCTGATTCGCTTGGTCTACTGCTATTACAGGCAGCACTTAACCTGCGTCGAAACGGGCGAGGCGTTGCACGTCCAAGCCAACCTAGGGAAGCTCTGAGCAACCATCGATTTTGAAGGCGGCAGGAATTTCAGGGTGTGCACAGGTCACGAACTCCCCCGAATTGCTTACGGCCTTACCGAACCCGCTATTTACGCGAGGTCCAGAGACACTACCCCCTCGCCACGGCCAGCCGTCTGCGGTGCAGATAGAGGTTCACCAACGCGAAGCTGGCGCACAGT
>JASIEN010000078.1 GCA_030045935.1 Candidatus Sulfotelmatobacter sp. | reverse complement strand
AAGCCTCTGCTCAATTCTTTCCCAGCTCTTTTGATCCACGAACTCGTCGGTGCGAGACTTGAGCAGATACTCTGGCGGATCCGCATTGTCGTCGCGTTCATACCAGATTTTGACCAGCTGCTTGTCGTCGAGATGGGCGATGTGAGCACAGACTCTATCGAACTCTACCGCCTGGATCCGTGCAGCCAGGGGCCGCCAACCATAACGGTCCCCGAGCAGAACGATGAAGTTCGGTTTGATGCCGGTCTGCTGGCAGCGTTCAATCTCGCGCAGGCATATTCCCATGGTCTGCTGGTCGAGCGCCGCCTCGTCACGGACACCCCAGCGCAGGTCAATGGCCTGGAAGTGTGCGCCGTTCTCTTCGCAGAGCTTGCGCAGCTTGGGGAACACGTCGCGCTGCAGGGCGTCTCGTTCTGCCCTCAAGTCTTCGAAGGTGGAACTGACAAAAACTCGAAATGTGCGTGTTGCGGTCGGCATTTGCGGAGCGTCCAGATAGCTTGTGGCCCCTGTGCGTGGCCTGAAGTTTAAGTGACTTGTGAAGCGGCAGTCAAAGTCATCCCGCGTACTAACAGCACATCGCTTGTGAAGATGCCAATGATCTTTCGTGCGCGCAGAAGGACAGCGCGACAGCCGGGATTGATGCAAGAGGCGCGCATCCGCAAGAAACACAGGGCCGTCGTCGCGAACAGGGGAGCGAGGCTGCGCTGGCAGCGTCGTTCAGCAACCAGAAGTAAATCGGCTGCTGTGCGATGAGATAGCGGCCGATGCTATTATGCTGTCGCGAAGCGGAGGAATACGAGTGCATGCAAACACCGAGAATCATGATCTTTTGCCTCGCGCAGCGCTGCGAGTCGGAATCACGGGACATCGGAAGCTGACTGCGGACCAGACACGGTCCCTGCAGCCGCGGTTGTCGGCTGTGCTGAAGGTGATCGCACAGGCCGCAGCGAATGCAGCTGGAATCGCGACCGAAGCGTATTCCGACCTGCCGTTCCTGTTGCGCGCGACCTCCCCGCTAGCCGAAGGCGCGGATCGCCTGTTCGCTAAGGCCGCCCTCGATCTCGGCTACGAGTTGCAGTGCCCTTTGCCTTTTGCGCGCGAAGAATATTGCAAAGATTTCACCGCTAATGCTGGGAACCCTAATCCTGCCAGCATTGCAGAGTTCCACGAGATCCTCAACCAAGCCGTAGCCGTCTTCGAGTTCGACGGAAAACGCGAAAGTTCCCCTTACATAACGGTGGGCGAGGTTGTGCTAAGCCACAGCGACATTCTGGTGGCGATTTGGGACGGGTTGCCGTCGGATGGCGCCGGAGGCACAGCGGAGGTCGTCGAAAGGGCGTGCGGACGAGGCATGCCGGTATTCTGGCTGGAAACAAACATCGATAAAGTTTGGCTTAGCAACCAGCGGGAGACAAAGGATTCAGAAGACGTGGCGGACAACAGGGAGCGGCCGGGATGGACTGCAGTAAGCGCGGACATGGGTTCGGGGGTGAGCAAATTCGTGGAGGAAATCATGCTCCCGCCATGGCTCCCCGCACCGGAAGAAACGAGCGTGACCGCACGGGGCAAGGAGGCAGCATCTGAAGCTCCATCTGAAGAGGCCGACCTGATTCCAGCCTGTGGTATGAATTGCCGTCAGAAGACGTGGCTTAGCCACCTGTGGAGTGGGTTTGTAACGCTGATGACCTTCTTTACTAAGAAGCCGGAACCGGCTCCTCAATATGCTCCGTGGCAGCCCGATCCGTTCGAGACGCAATATAACCTGGTCAACAACCCGGCAATTCGCCTGGCCGGTCAGTACCGCGGTGCGTTTCTTCTGATCTACGGTCTGGGACTGGGGGCCGTGATCTTCGCGCTGTTGAGCTACGCTGCGCCCGGTTTGTCTGAGGTATGGGTGCTGTGTGAGCTAGGCGCCGTGTTGACCGTCTTTTACTTGGTATGGTGCATTAGAACCAGGCTATGGCATCACCGCACCGTGGATTGCCGGTACTTGGCCGAGCAGTTACGAATTCTGCGATACGTCTATCCTTTGGGGTTGGGCGCCACTGAACCTGTCCTGCCGGCTCATCACATGCACGGAGACTTGCGGCAGAGCTGGATGCAATGGCGGTTGAAGGCGATCATGCGTGCCACCAGCCTGCCCAACGCAAGAGTAACGCCGGAGTATCTCGATCGTTGCTACAAAGCGATTCTCGAGGACTGGGTGGACGGGCAAATCCACTATCACGATAGCAACGAGAGTCGGATGCACACGATCGACCATCGTTTGCACAAGTTGGGGTTATCCGCGATCATCTTGGCTTTTCTTGCGTGCATCGTCGAGCTGGCTCTGCACTTGTACGGTGGAAGAATCGAAATCCCAGGCTTGGTGCCGTGGGTCATCGTGTTTGCCGCTGGGTTACCGGCCTTATCGGCGACCTGTCACGGAATTTCCAACCAGGGCGAGTTCCGCAGACTGGCAGAGCGCTCGGGCGCGATGCGAAAAAGCCTGCTCCGCATAAAGACCGATCTCGAGAAGGCGGAAAATAAGACCGGACCCAGTAGAGTTCTTCGCCAGGAGGCCGAACTGGTGGGACAGATCATGCTGGCCGAGGTCCTGGACTGGCAGATCCTGTATCGCAGACCAGTACCGACGGCGTAGCGAACTTGCTGGCCTAGAGCCACATCGCGAGCACCTGTTACCAGTAAAATGGGGCGCCAACATGGAGTCACAAATGGAGGGACTGAGTCAGTAGATTGCGTCGGCCGTCCAGCACGACTCTCAATTCCCCGTTTCGTCCGATCCGGTATATTTTACTTCGGTGCTGAAGTCTGGGGCCGGCCCCCTCTGCTCCTCGCCCCCACGATTGTGTAGCCGGCGTGTTTCAAAATCGTGGGAATCTCGCGAACCGCTGCCCGATCTTTTTCTTTCTCTTCTTCGGGAAGCTCCTCGATTCCGAGGTGCTCGGCAAAACCCGTGTATTGGACCAGGTCACCCTTGCGCCAAGGCAGCAAGCACTCGTGCAGCTTGTTCTTTTTGTCGGTTTTGGGGCCATAGCGCCATCCGTCAATAATCTTCTGA
>JASIEN010000077.1 GCA_030045935.1 Candidatus Sulfotelmatobacter sp. | reverse complement strand
CATCGCAGCCATATGGACAGGGAAGGCGAATTGGATCGCATGGTCCGCCGCGGCGGGCGCGATGATTATTTACATACCCGCGGCCCTAGGTTCACTCCAGAATGCGAGTATTGAATTTCATCGTTCAGCCGAGCGGCAAAAACTGGAAGACGAATTCTACCGGCATCGGCCCCGGCCGGTGGGCGCCCGGCAGAGTCTTATGCACCTGGCGAGCTGCCTGTTTTCGAACTATTACGCACGTCCCACGGTTTACCCGAAGGCGATTGATCCGTGGACGCGTTGGGGTTGCGATACAGAATTCGATGCGAAGCTGGTCCCGGATTTCAAGCTCAGCTATGCGCCTCAACCGAACCCAGTCAGCGGGTACGTGGTTGACTTTCAGTTAGTCGCCCTCCCGAAGAAGAAGGGTGTCGCAGGCCGGAATCCATTGATGATTGATAGCCGTGGGATCGTTTTCGTGAAGGACGGGTGGGCGGAAGGCGGGCCGTCAAAAATCGTGGCGACTCCAGGTGACGGCGAACTGTCTCAGATCGTCGCTCTGAAGGGCAACATCGAGCGTTACATGAAAGAAGAAAACGGTGGAGCCGCCCCCACAACACTCAATGCACGAGTCGTCGGCACGCTTCCTTACGAAACGCCGGCCATAGATGAAAACGGAACGTATTATATGGAGACGAAAAATTTCTCGTACGTTTACCTTTACAAACCTCAGACACCGAACCAGTTTGGCCTTATCATTCAATGTCAGAGCTATGCAGTGAATTGCCTGCGCAGCTACTTTCTGGATTACGATGGCGTGATCCACGGAACGGCAGAGCCACGACAGCCGACGAGGGAAGACCTCATTGCTCTCGAGTGCGAATTTGCGCCCTCGGAATGTAAGGACGTAACCTGGTCCGCGCAATAGCGGTGCCTGGTGATACTTAACTCTAAGGCACTGCCGCCCTTGCGCCTCACGCTTTAAACCCTTTAGTAATCGGCGGCGCATTGCTGCTTTCTTCAACCGATCCTTCCGATTTACAATGCAACCTGCCGGGCAAGTGCGCCACCGTAGTTATAAGGCGGGTTTATACTGCACTCAAGGAATCGATGGCGACCACCAAAACCGACCCCAAGCCTTCGCTGCGCAGCAAACGGCCCCAAAGCTATGACGGGCTCACCTCCGAGCAGTTGATCGAACTCTACCGCATCATGTACACCTCCCGGCGCATTGACGACCGGGAGATTCTGCTGAAACGCCAGCAGAAGATTTTTTTCCAGATATCGGGCGCAGGGCATGAGGCCATCGGCGCGGCCGCCGGCATGATGCTCAAGCCCAGCTACGATTGGTTCTATCCTTATTATCGCGATCGCGCGCTATGCCTGGCCATTGGGGCAAAGCCGGTGGAGATGTTTCTACAAGCCGTGGGAGCGGCCGACGACCCTAGCTCCGGCGGACGTCAGATGCCGTCGCATTGGGGATACAAGCGGCTGAACATCGTGACCCAATCATCGCCGACTGGATCGCAGATTCTGCAGGCTGTGGGTTGCGCCGAAGCGGGGCGGTACTTTACGCATCACCCTAAAGCTGCAGAGATTCCCGCCGAAGCCAACGATTACCGCCGCTTCAAAGATATAAGTTTCCACGGCGATGAAGTCGTTTACGTTTCCCTCGGCGATGGCACCACGAGCGAAGGCGAATTCTGGGAGGCCATGAACGCGGCGGCACTCAACAAGCTGCCCGTGATTTTCAGCGTGCAGGACAATGGCTACGCGATCTCCGTCCCGATCGAGGCGCAAACCGCCGGCGGCAGCATTTCTCGACTGGTTTCCGGCTTCCCAAATTTCCACTTCGAAGAGGTCGACGGTACTGATCCAGTGGCAAGCTGCGCTGCGTTCCGCCGCGCGGCGCAGTACTGCCGGGATGGACACGGTCCCGCATTTGTGCACGCGCACGTGATCCGTCCTTATTCGCACTCTCTCTCGGATGATGAGCGCTTATATCGTCCTGAATCCGAGCGCGAGCGCGATGCCACACGTGATCCGGTTTCACGCACGCAAATGTTTCTGCTGCGCGAAGGAATTCTCGACGTGAAGGGCATCAACGATCTCGAGAAGAAAGTCGAAGAAGATTTGCAGATTGCCGTCGACGCCGCACTCGAAGCCATGCCGGCCGCGCCCGAAAGCGTTCTTAATTTCGTCTATTCGCCTAATCTCGATCCCACATCGCGCGACTTCGAGACACCCGCTTCGCCAGATTTGCCCGGAGACAAAAAGCCGGCCGCAAAAACCATGGCCGACTTGATCAACGCAACGCTGCACGATGAAATGGTGCGCGACGAGCGCATCGTGATTTTCGGGGAAGACGTCGCCGATTGCAGCCGCGAAGAATATCTGAAGCAGAAGCTGGTGAAGGGCAAGGGCGGAGTGTTCAAACTCACCTTTGGGCTGCAATGCGAGTTCGGTCCGGATCGCGTCTTCAATTCTCCGCTGGCGGAAGCGGCCATTGTAGGCCGCGCGACGGGGATGGCTACGCGCGGGCTGAAGCCGGTGGTCGAGATTCAATTCTTCGATTACATCTGGCCGGCGATGATGCAGATTCGCGACGAACTGGCGGTAATCCGCTGGCGTTCGAACAATGCATTTTCGTGTCCGCTGGTGATTCGCGTGGCCATTGGCGGATATCTTACCGGCGGCGCAATCTATCACTCACAGTGCGGTGAAAGCGAGTTTACGCACATACCGGGCTTGCGTGTGGTCTTCCCCTCGAACGCGCTGGATGCGGCCGGGCTACTGCGCACTGCAATCCGTTGCGACGATCCGGTGCTTTTTCTGGAGCATAAACGGCTATATCGCGAAACCTACGGCCGCGCAGCTTACCCCGGCTCCGAGTTCATGATTCCTTTTGGCAAGGCCAGCATTGTGCAATCGGGCACCGATCTGACCGTCATCACCTACGGAGCAGTCGTTCCACGGGCTTTACAAGCAGCACAGAAGCTCGAACGCGAACACAATGTGCATGTCGAGTTGATTGACCTGCGCTGCTTGAATCCATTCGATTGGGAGACGATTGCGGCGTCCGTCGGAAAAACCAATCGCGTTCTCGTCGCTTACGAAGATTCTTTAAGCTGGGGATATGGCGCGGAGATCGCCGCTCGCATTGCCGATCAACTCTTTGATCAACTCGATGCTCCCGTGCGCCGTGTCGCAGCCACAGACACGTTCGTCGCCTATCAGCCAATTCTCGAGGATGCCATCCTGCCGCAGGCGAACGACCTGTTCCGGGCGATGAAAGAGCTGGCGGAATACTAGGGGTTAGTTCTCGCGTGGTGTTGAAACCAAGAAGGCCTTTCTGTTCGGCACTACCAACCTGTTATTCCGACGTTACCGCCCTCAGAAATCGATAATAGAAATCGACGCCCTTGTAATACGACTCGACGCCCAATCTCTCATCGCGGCCATGGGCGCGAATGTCGTCGCGGTCGATTGCAATCCCTGAAATCTGATAGGTCGGCAGTCCCGCCGCCATGGTGTAAACGCCGTCGGAAGCGCCGGTAGCCATATCCGGAATGACGGGTACGCCGGGCCACATCTCCGAAGTGATCTTCTCCATTGGATCGAATACATCGCGGCGCAACGGCGGGGGCGCAAAGCTCTTGCGATCTGACGCGCTATCAAA